>JBBWZD010000184.1:0-12096 GCA_039648875.1 Actinomycetota bacterium | reverse complement strand
TATCGCGAGCGCAGCGCGCGCCGCAGGACGCCGTCGTAGTGCTCGAGCCCCTCGCGGTAGAGACGCGCCTCGGGGCCGGCGGCGATCCCCACACGCTCCGGGATCACGCCCCAGATCGAGACCTTCTCCTGCCTCCACCACGCGATCGTCTCGTCGAGGTCGTTCGTGCCCAGGCGCGCGGCCGCGATGACGACGCCGCGGGGCGTGCGCGCGGGGATCATGTCGAGCGTCGCGGACACCCGCGCGAACTCGACGCCTCCCGCCCGCGTCGGGATGACGACCGCGTTCGCGGAGTTCACCGCGGATTGCACGAGCCGCTCGTCGCCCGGCCCCGTGTCGGCGATCGCCATGCCCTCGTTCCGGCCGAGCGCGCGCGTCAACGTCCGCTCCGACGGCGCTTCGACGACCGTCACGCCCTCGATCGGGCGCTCCTCCAGCCATTCGGCCGACGACGCCTGCCGGTCGGCGTCGATCAGCACGACGGGGTCGTACCCGCGCGCGACGGCCGCCGCCGCGAGATAGACGGCGGTGGTCGTCTTCCCGACCCCGCCCTTGAGATTCGTCACGACGATGTTCATGCGGACGCCAGTCTAGTCGTTGTCACGCGCCGCAACGACCGGCATTCCAGAGGCAGACGGCGCGTCAGCGCCGCGCTCTACAGGTCGGCGAGGTTCTCGGCCGGGATCTGCGACTCGGCCTTGCCCGGGACGAGCGTCAGCGGGCGCACGACCTCGGCGAAGTGGCACGCGCTCGGGTGGCCGTGGTGGTCGACGAGCGGCGGCGTCTCCTCGGCGCACACCGGCTGCGCCTTCCAGCAGCGCGTGCGGAAGCGGCAGCCGGAGGGCGGGTTCGCGGGGCTCGGCACGTCGCCCTCGAGCACGATGCGCTGACGCTTGCCCCGCTGCGTGGGCTCCTCGATCGGCACCGCCGACAGGAGCGCCTGCGTGTACGGGTGCGACGGCTGCTCGTAGATGTCGCGTCTGGTGCCGATCTCGACGACCTTGCCCAGGTACATCACCGCCACGCGGTCGGACACGTGCCGGACGACGGAGAGGTCGTGCGCCACGAAGATGTAGGTGAGGCCGAAGTCGCGCTGCAGCGACTCGAGCAGGTTGACGACCTGCGCGCGGATCGACACGTCGAGCGCCGAGACCGGCTCGTCGAGGATGATCAGCTGCGGGTTGAGCGCGAGCGCGCGCGCAACCCCGATGCGCTGCCGCTGGCCGCCGGAGAACTCGTGCGGGAAGCGGTTCGCGTGCTCCGGGGAGAGACCGACCGTGCGCAGCAGCTCGTTGACCCGCAGCTTGCCCTGCTCCCCCTTGAAGCCGCCGTGGATGCGCAGCGGCTCGCCGACGATGTCGCGCACGGTCATGCGCGGGTTGAGCGACGCGTAGGGGTCCTGGAAGACGATCTGCATCTCCTTGCGCACCTCGCGCATCTGCCGGCGCTTGAACGCGGTGATGTCGCGGCCGTTGAAGAAGATCGTGCCCGCGGTGGGCTCGACGAGCTTGATCACCGTGCGGGAGAGCGTCGTCTTGCCGCACCCCGACTCACCTACCAGCCCGAGCGTCTCGCCTGCGTGGAGGCTCAGGTCGACCCCGTCGACCGCGTGGATCTGGCCGACCGTGCGCTTGAAGATGCCGGCGCGGATCGGGAAGTACTTGACGAGCCCCTCGATGCGGAGGATCTCGTCGCCCTGGGCCGCACGCTGGTGGATCTGGCCGTCGGCCTCGTCCACGTTCTGCTCCGCGGCGCTCATGCCGTCTCGCCGGTGGCCACCGGCGGCGAGAACTTCGAGCGGTGCCCGATGAGCTCCTCTGCGAAGTGGCACGCCGTCGTGTGCTCCGGCCCTGTGTCGACGGACCGCAGCTCCGGCACCTCCTCGCGGCAGCGAAGCCGCCCCTGCGACAGGAAGCACCGAGGGTGGAAGGGGCAGCCGGGCGGCCGGTTGATCAGCGAGGGCGGCGCACCCGGAATCGGCCGCAGCCACTCCTCGTCCTCGGTCAGCTTCGGCAGGCTGTCCATGAGGCCGACCGTGTACGGGTTCCGCGGCGCCGCGAAGATCGTGTGGATGTCGCCGGCCTCGACGATGCGGCCGCCGTACATGACGAGGACGCGGTCGCAGAGCTCGGCGACGATGCCGAGGTCGTGCGTGATCAGAATCGTGGCAGCGTTCGTCTCGGCCTGAACCGTCTTCAGAACCTCGAGCACCTGCGCCTGGATCGTCACGTCGAGCGCCGTCGTCGGCTCGTCGGCGATCAGCAGCGAGGGCGAGTTCGCGATCGCCATTGCGATCATGGCGCGCTGACGCATCCCGCCGGAGAACTCGTGCGGGTACTGCTCGTACCGCGTGTCCGGGTTGGGGACGCCGACGAGGCGCAGGAGCTCGATCACCCGCTGCTTGACCTTGTCGTCGCCTTCCTTCGGATAGTGGGTCTTGATCGCCTCGCCGAGCTGGAAGCCGATCTTCAGCACGGGGTTGAGCGACGTCATCGGGTCCTGGAAGACCATCGCCACCTCGTTGCCGCGGAAGCGGCGCAGGTCCCGCTTCCCCATCTTCAGCAGATCCTTGTCCTTGAAGATCGCGGTGCCGCTGACGATGCGGCCGGGCGGCACCGGGATCAGGCCGAGGATCGAGAGCGTGCTGACGCTCTTGCCGGAGCCGGACTCGCCGACGATCCCGAGCGTCTCTCCGGGAAAGACGTCGTAGGAGATGTCGTCGACGGCGTGGACGATGCCGTCGTCCGTCTTGAACTCGACGGCGAGGTTGCGGATCGAGAGGACCGGCTCACCCTCAGGCACGGACCCTCCGCTGGGTCGGGTCGAGGGCGTCGCGCATGCCGTCGCCGATGAAGTTGATGCAGAGCACGATCAGGACGATCGTCAGGCCCGGGAAGACGGTCAGCCACCATTGCTGCGGGTTCGTCTGCCCGCCCGCGACCAGCACGCCGAGCGAGGGCGTCGGCGGCTTGATGCCGAAGCCGAGGAAGGAGAGCGCGGCCTCGGTGATGATCGCGGCCGCCACGGCGAGGGTGCCGTTGACGATGATCGGCCCGAGCGTGTTCGGCAGGATGTGGCGGAACATGATGCGCCAGTCGCCGGCGCCGGCGGCCTTGGCCGCCTCGACGTACTCCTTCTCGCGCAGCGACAGGAACACGCCTCGGACGACGCGCGCGAGACCCGTCCAGAAGAACAGGGTGAGGATGAACGTGATGCGCCACTGGCTGCCCTGGCCGAGCAGCGACGAGACGGTTGCCAGGATGGCGAGCGCCGGCAGCGTGAGGACCAGGTCGGTGAGGCGCATGAGGAGGTTGTCGATCCAGCCGCCGTAGTAGCCCGCGAAGGCGCCGACGACGAGGCCGAGGATCGAGGACAGGAACGCCACGCAGACGCCGACCTCCTCGGAGGTGCGGATGCCCCAGATCACGCGGCTGAAGTAGTCGCGGCCGATCTCGTCGGTGCCGAAGAAGTGGTGGCCCGCAGTGGTCGGCCCGATGAGGATCTTGGTCAGGTCGAGCGACGAGTACGAGTACGGCGCGACGTAGTTGGCGAAGATGCCGGCGCCGAAGATGAGCACCAGCCCGAGGAGCCCGAGCATGGCCAGGCGATGGCGGAGGAAGCGGCGGCGGGCGTACGACCACTGGCTGCGGACACCGATCTCGAGACCCGCCTCGACGGTCGCGTCGAGCAGGCCTGCGGGCGCCGGGACGACCCCGTCCACGTTCTGCTCCAGGGGCGCGACGTTGCCGTGCGCGAGCTGAGCCGGGGTCGGCTCAGTCATACCTGATGCGCGGGTCCAGGTAGCCGTAGACGATGTCGGCGATCAGGTTGAAGACGATGATGATCACCGAGGTGACGACGAGGTACGCCATGACCGCGTAGAGGTCGCCGTTGTTGAGCTTCTGGACGAAGTAGAAGCCGATCCCGTCCAGGGTGAAGACGGTTTCCGTGACGATCGCGCCGCCGAGGACAGCGCCGAAGTTGAGCGCGGTGACGGTGACGATCGGGATCAGCGCGTTGCGGAAGACGTGCCGCATGACCACGCGCCACTCGGGCACTCCCTTCGCGCGCGCAGTGCGGGCGTAGTCGCTGTTGATCACGTCGAGCATCGACGCGCGCATGTAGCGGCTGTAGAGCGCGAAGCTGATGGTCGCGAGCGTGAACACCGGCAGCGCGATGTGTTGGAGCCGGTCGAGCGACCACGCCCCGTGGCCGGGGCTGTTCAGCGTCGAGGTGTAGAAGACGCGCACGTGCCACTTGAGGTAGATGTCCACGAAGAGGATCTGCAGCAGCAGCGCGAGCCAGAAGACCGGCATCGCGTAGCCGAGGAAGCTCAGCGAGGTGAAGAAGTAGTCGAACGGCGAGTACTGGCGGATGGCCGAGAAGATGCCGACCGCGACGCCGAGGAGGAGTGCGAGCAGCTCCGCGGTGAGGACGACCTGCGCGGTGTGCCCGAGCGTCCGCTGGATGTCGGGCCAGATCGGCTGCAGCGTGGCCAGCGAGTTGCCGAGCTTGTGCTCGAAGATGTCCCGGAGCCAGTAGCCGTAGCGGACCGGGATCGACTTGTTGAGGTGGTTCTGGATGATCTCGTTGTGGATCGTGTTCGCCGAGATGCGCGGGTTCTGGCGCAGCAGCGCCACGGGATTCCCCGCGAGCGACACGAAGGTGAAGCTCAGGAACGTCGAGACGATGAGGACCGGGATGCTGTAGAGAAGGCGTCTCGCGATGTAGGTGAGCACGTGTCCTTGCCTCCCGAATAGCCGGATCCGCGCCCGCCGAAGCGGGCGCGGATCCGTGGTTCTAGCGGTCTTCTAGCCTGAAGTCTAAGGGACTAGAAGTGCCACCGCTCGATGTTCCAGGTCGGACCTTCCTGGGTCGGGTTGTTGCTGTGCAGCATGCCCTTGACCGAGTTCTTGTACACCAGGATCGAGGGCGAGGCGTAGAGCGGGATGATCGCGACGCTGTTCGCGATGATCGTCGCCGCCTGCTGGTAGTACGCCGTCCGCTTCCGCGGGTTCAGCTCCTTGTCGCCCAGGTTCAGAAGCCGGTCGACCTTCTTGTTGCAGTACAGCTTGTAGTTCTGGCCGCCGAGGTTCTTCGCCGGGTTGGCGCACTGGTAGATCGCGTCGAAGCCCGACGGGTCGACGCCGCCCAGCCACGCGTACTCGGCCAGGTCGAAGTCGTTGCTCGGCAGCTGCTGCCCGAAGAAGTTCGGGTTCGCGGGGTGGAAGCCGACGTTCAGCTTGATGCCGATCGAGCCGAGCTGCTGCGAGAAGATCGCGGCACTTGTGGCACGGCGCTGGTTACCGGCCGTCGTGTCGAACCGGAACTCCGCCTTGTGGCCGCCGCACGTCCACACCTGGTTCGTGTCGGGCGTCGGCTTCGACGGACCGCCGGTGCAGTGCGACTTCAGGAGCGCGAGCGCCTTCGTCGGGTTGAAGTTCCACTTCTTGAACGAAGGCTTCGCGTTGGTGCCGATCTCCCAGATGGTGTTGTTCAGCGGCTTGAGGTTCGGGGCGATCGAGCCGTACAGCGCGTGGACGAGCGACTGCCGATCCATGCCCATCGCGATCGCCTGCCGCATCCACGGCGACTTCAGGAGCGGGTCGCCCTTCGGGCCGAACTGGATGTCCCAGTGCTCCTGGATGAAGCCGGGGATGGAGCTGTAGTGCAGCCCCGACTGGTTCACGAGCTGCGCGAGAGCCGTCTGAGGCGACGGGTTGATCGCGTCGACCTCGCCGCCGCGCATCGCCTGGATCTCGGAGTTCGTGTCGGTGATCAGCTTGAAGTCGATCTCCTTGAGGCCGGCCTTGTGCCCGTACCAGAGCGGGTTCGGCCGCAGCGTGACGCCCTGGCCCCGCGAGTAGTTCGAGAGGTAGAACGGCCCGTCGGAGACGGGCTTGCCGTCGTTACCGCAGACGCAGTTCGCCCAGAAGGTGTTGAAGCTGAGCCCCGCGAGCGCCTTCGACGGATAGATGTAGCCGAAGAGGTCGCGGTAGTCGGCGAACGGCTTCTTCCAGCGGAAGACGACGGTCCGCGTACCCTTGTACTTGTAGCCGGTGATCTGGTCGTAGCCGGTGGTCGAGGCGACGTTGTTCGCCTTGTCCAGGAACTGCTTCCACGTGTAGACGTAGTCGCGGTTCGTGACCGGGATCTTCTTGTGGCCCTGCCAGTACCAGTAGGCGCCACGGCGAATCGTGATCGTGAGGCTCGACTTGGTCGCCTTCACCCGCGACGCGAGGTCGAGGTGGTAGTTGCCCTTGTCGTCCACGATGTAGTTGCCGCGGATGATCCCGGTCTCGCCGGTGACGGCGGCCCAGTACGCCGTCTGGTCCGCCTGGGCGAGGTTGAAGCCGGTGATGTCCTGCTCCATGCCGAAGACGAGGACGCTCTTGGCCTTGCGGGCCGCAGGCGTGCGCGGGACGTTCGCCCATGCCTGTGCAAACGGCGCAGCGGCCAGCGCGTGTGCGCTGGTCCCGCTGACGACCTTGGTCGTCGCGGTCGCGGACGCCGCAAGGCACATGATTGCGGCTGCCACTCCCCCGAGGAGCCAGAGGCGTTTATGCATCGATTCCCTCCGTTGTGTTCGGCGCCGGGAGCTCGTCGAGTGCGGCGGCGCCTGCTCGCTCCCACGCCCCGTGGGGCGTTCCGTCATCCCTAAGACGACGGCGCCCCAGCTTAGTTAGGCGCGCGGAGCCGGGTGCCGAAAGCGGCTGCTAGAGCGGGATGACGCGGCCGCTGTGCAGCGGGCCGCGGGGCTCGAGCCCGCGCAGCATCGCGAACAGGTGCTGCTGCGTGCTGTCCTCGCGCAGGCCGAGGAGATCGGTGTCGGTGACGCCGGCGCCGGTCGCTGTCACGCTCTGGCCGGTGCCGAGGGCGCGGCCGAGCGCGAAGGACGAGCCGGCGGCCACGGCCACCACGGCCGCAGCAGCGACGGCGGCCCGGAGCGCCGGGATCCTCCGCCGTAGCGGCAGCACCACCTCGAGCTCCGGCAGCTCGAGCGGAGCTGCGCGGAGGAGCTCGGTCATCGGCCCGAGCTGCCCGGCGTAGGCTCGGCAGTCGGGGCAGGCGCGGAGATGCGCGGCCAGCCGGGCGGCGCCGAGCTCGGAGAGCTCGTCGTCGAGGCGTGCCGAGGCAGACTCACGTGCCCGCAGGCACTCGTTGGGGGGGACGAGGTTCAGCATGCTCCTTCTCTTCTACCTGTAGACGTACCGCTGCAACGTTCGGTTAGTGGCATCTGAGGATCATCGGCAGGTGCCGGTCGAGGATCGAGCCCGTCTCGCCCGAGCGTTCGCGCCGGCTGCGGAAGCGGGCGTGCCATCCCGTCACGATACGCCTCGCCGCGAAGGGGGAGAATGCGCCCGTGCTGGCGATCCGCCTGCGGGAGATCGGCCGCCCCGGCGGGCGGGCGCCGCTGCTCGTCGTCCACGACGGGCCGGAATACGTCCGACGCGGCTCGCTGCTGCGCCTGCTCGGCCGGCTCGTCGAGGCCCGCGAGGTGCCGCCCCACCGGGTGGCGCTCCTCGCCGCCGACGACCGCCTGGAGACCTACTCGGCCTCGCTCCGCTACACCCGCGCCCTCGTCGCCGCCCTCGACGAGCTCGGCGGCCGCCGCGTCGGCGTCGGCTCGAGCCTCGGCGCGCTCGCGCTCCTCCACGCGCACCGCTTCGAGCCCCGCGCCTTCGCCGGCCTTTTCCTCCAGTCCGGCAGCTACTTCCGGAAGCGCACCGATCGGCAGGAGTCGAGGTTCGGCCGCTTCACGCGTGTCGACCGCTTCGTCGGCTCGGTGCTGAACGCCCGGGACGGCTGCCGCCCGGTCGCGACGACCATCACCTGCGGACTGGACGAGGAGAACTACGCCAACAACGCCGCGCTCGCCCAGGCGCTGGCCGCGCAGGGGTACCCGATCGACTTCCACGCCGCTCGCGGGGGCCACGACTGGCCGACATGGCGGCGCGCCCTCGAGGCGCATCTGGCACCGCTGCTGCAGAGGGCGTGGCGATGAAGCACCTGATCGGCTTGCTGCTCGGCACCGAGGAGGACTGGTCGACGGCGTTCGAGCGGCTGGCCGAGCGCGTCGGCCCGTTCGACTGGCGCGGCACGACGCACGAGCTCGAGGTCGAGCGGGTGACGAACGAGCCGTTCGACCTGCGCTACCGGCCCCGGTACTCCCTCGTCATCGACCGGCTCGGCTGGTGGTACGACCTGCCGCGCGAGTGGCTGAAGAAGGTCGCCCTGATGGACGACGTCTACCTGCTGAACAACCCGTTCACCTTTCAGGCGATGGAGAAGCACTCGGCCTACTGCGCGATGATGCGGCTCGGGCTGAAGGTGCCCGCGACGTGGCTGCTCCCGCACAAGCAGCCGCCGGCGAACGACCGCTTCTTCGACACAGCCTCCCGCTACAACCGCGAGTTCGACCTCGCCGAGATCGCGGCCCGCGTCGGGTACCCGCTCTACCTGAAGCCGTTCGACGGCGGGCAGTGGCGAGGCGTCGCCCGCGCGGCCGACGAGCGAGAGCTGCGCCGCCGCTACGACGAGTCGGGCGAGCAGCTGATGCACCTGCAGCAGGCGGTCGAGGGCTTCGACGTCTTCGCGCGCTCCCTCTCGATCGGGCCCGAGACGATGGTGATGTGGTTCGACCCCGAGCGCCCGATGTACGACCGCTACCAGGTGCGCCACGAGTTCCTGCCGCCGGAGCGCGGCTTCGAGGTGCTGACGATCTCGCGGGTCGTGAACGCGTTCTTCCGCTGGGAGCTCAACTCGTGCGAGTCGGTGGTGCGGGGCGACGACGTCTTCCCGATCGACTACGCCAACGCCTCGCCCGACATGGCGCTGACGAGCCTCCACTACTACTTCCCGTGGACGATCACCGCGCTCGTCCGCTGGTGCGCGTTCTGCCTCGCCTCCGGACGCCGGATGAGGATCGACGTCGATCCGCGGCCGTGGTTCGCGATCGGCGACCGCGGCGACCTCTCCTACGAGGAGAAGCTGGCGGAGTACCGGCTGCTGGCCGACGACTACTTCCAGACGGCCGAGTACGAGGAGTTCCGCCGCGGGCCGCTGGCGCACCTCGACCAGGCGGCGCACGAGTTCTTCACGAGCGGCGAGTTCGACCGCCTGCTGGTCGAGACGGTGCGCGCGACCTTCCCGGCGCACGAGCACGAGCGGTTCCTCGCCCACTACCGCGGCCTGCTGGCCTCCTGGGCGAGGGAGCGCGCCGCTACCCAGCGCTGACTACTGCGCCTGCCAGGCGACGGAGAACGACGTCCCGTTGCTCCCCAGCACGCTGGGCAGCGCGTTCGCCGCCGGAGCGACGCCCACCGGCCGCCCGCGCGAGGAGTCCGTGGCGCCGTGCAGCGTCACCGCCGTCGCCGCCCATGCCGGGTCGGAGATGGTGCCGTGGTGGCCTGTGCCGATCGCCGTCGCGCCGTTGAACGAGACGGTGCCGAAGTTGGCCAGCGGCAGCGGCTGGCACGCGGTGGGGCTGCACGTCGACGGCGCTTCGGCGATCCATTCGGCCGACGTGCGATCCGGGGCCGCCATCCGCAGCCTCTTCGCGAAGGCGGTGTGGCGCGTGCGGTTCCGGATCTTGATGGTGACGGTCGTGCCGCTCACGGCGACGGCGGCCGAGATGACGTCGCCCGGCCCGACCTTGAGCCTCACGGTCACGGGCGGAGCGGGGAGGAGCTCGTACCACACCCCGTAGAAGGGCCTGCCCGCGGGGGTGCAATCCGACTCGGTGCCGGTCTGCTCGATCGCCCGCGACTCCTCGGTGAAGCCGCCGAGGCCGACCCAGAACGCCGAGTACGCCTCGCCGCCCGCGGCGCACGCGGCGGGCGGCTGCACCCAGCTGCCGGCGACGGCGGTGAAGGCGGTCGGCGTGGTGCTGAGGCCGGCGTCGGCTGCTGCGTAACCCGCCCAGTTCGAGCTCGTCGCCGCGCCGACGTCGGCCGCCACGAAGGCGGCGTGGCGAACGGCGGGGCCGGCCGAGCGCGCGCTGCCGCCGCCGGCAGCGATGGCTACGGCGGCGGCGGCGAGGACGAGTGCAGATACCCGGCGATGCATCGCTGGGTTATAGCCTGGATCCGCCCCACCAGCCAGCGCGCGGGCCCGGGCCGCCGGGGCCGTCCGGACGGCCCGGCGGGGGGCCGGAGGGCCGGACGCCGTCGACGAGCTCGGTGAGGTGCTCTTGCAGGGTCGCGGCGATGCGGTCGGACTGCGTCTGCGTCAGGCGGCCGGCCGACGCTGCTGCTGCGAGCTTCGCCTTCGCGTCTGCGACGAGCGCGGCGACGAGCCCGGCGGCCGACTTGCCGCTCGTCGCGTCGGCGATCGCCGCCAGCGTCTTGCCCGACCGGAGGTCGGCGCGCAGCGCCGCGGGGGTGACGCCGAGGTAGGACGCGGCCGCGGCGAGCGCGCCGTCGGGGCCGTCGTGCCCGAAGCCGGGCTCACCCCCGAACGGCGGCCGCACCCCGTCGACGAAGTCGGTGAACCGCTGCTGCAGGGTCGCCTCGACCGCCTCCGCCTGCGTCTGCGTCAGCCTGCCGGCCGTGACCGCGGCGGCGAGCTCCTGCTTCTCGTGCGCGACGAGTGCCGCGACCAGACCTGCGACGGACTTGCCGGTCGTCGCAGACGCGACCTGTGCCGGCGTCCTGCCGCTCCGGAGGTCGGCGAGCAGCTGCGAGGTGGTGACGCCGAGGTACGACGCCGCGACCGCGAGGTCGTCACCGCGTCCGTGGTCGCGGCCACGGCCCGCGACGGCGCCGACCATCCAGCCGCCGCGGGCTGCGGCGGCGGGTGCTGCGTTCTGCTGCTGCCGACCGTGCCCGGATGCTGCGATGGCCGTCCCGGCGCCGGCGACCGCCACCACCCCTGCGGTGGCGAGTATGAGCTTGCGTTTGCTGGACATGCGCGCAGCTTCGCGCGGCCGCTTAAGAGCGGACTATGGGATCGATGAGAGTCTGCGAAGCGGCCGGAAGGGCATTCGCCACCTCCGGCCGCTCGAGGCAGAGCGTCTACCCGGCTTCCTGCTCCTCGCCCTCCTGCTCCTCCTCTTGCTGCTGCTCGCCCTCCTGCTCCTCGCCGCCGTCGCCCTGCGACCCCGTCATGCTTCTCGCCGCGCCGGCGGCAGCGCCCACGGCGGCGCCGGCTGCGGCGCCGATCGCGGCCGAGCGCAAGGTCGAGCCACCCTCGCCGCCGCCCTCCGCGCCGCCGCTTTCCTCGGCACTGCTCTCGGGCTCCTGCTCTTCCGGCTGCTCGCTCTCCTCCTGCTGCTCGGGCTCGTCGTGCTCCGCCACGTGCTCCTCCTCGTCTGGTCGCGGTTTCCGCACCACCCTCCCCGGGGAAACGCCAGCTAAACGAAGGAGGACGACGAATGGCTCGCGCACGGACGAAGTCAGGCGGCAGCAGCAAATCCGCCGGCAAGGCTGCAGGCTCGAAGGCAAAAACGGGCGCCTCGAAGGCGAAGAGCGCCGCGTCGAAGACGAAAAGCGCCGGCTCGAGCGCACGCTCCTCGGGCGGCACCTCGAGGACCGGGGCCGCGCGCGGCGGCCGCAGTACCGACCCGGCTGGAAAGAGCGCCGGGCGCAGCACGGCGGCAAAGGCCAGGAGCACCGCTGGTAGCGCCGCCTCGAAGTCGAAGACCACGGCGCGCGACGCAGCCTCGAAGGCGAGCAGCACGGCCCGGAAGACCTCGCGCACTTCGCGCTCCGGCGGCGGGCGGGGCTCGAGCTCCACCTCGGCGAGCCTTCCCCTCGAGAAGCTGAACAAGGCGCAGCTCGTCGAGCGGATTCAGAAGCACCTCAACAAGCTCCGCCGCGAGCAGCTCACCTCGCTGGTCGAGCGGCTCGATTCGAAGACCCTCGACCTGTCGTCGCTGACGCTCTCGGGCGACGGCGGCTTCGGCTTCCAGGAAGACGTCCGCGACGGCGGCTCAGGAGGAGCCGCAGACGAGGGGGAAGAAGGCGGCGGCGGCGAGGGCGTCCTCCAGCGCGGGGCCGGGCAGGGCCGCTCGCTGCTCGACAAGGCAAAGAACGTCGTCAGCGGGTAGAAGCCCGTCGCGGCCGCGTCGCGAGGGCTGCCGAGGCAGCCCTCGCA
>JBBWZD010000180.1:0-16530 GCA_039648875.1 Actinomycetota bacterium | reverse complement strand
GAGCTCCGTGAACGCCGGGCGGAGCGCCGCGAGGAACGCGCGCTCGCGCGCGGCGAGGCCGGGATCCTCGAAGCGCCGGCGCAGCAGCGACGTCCCGAGCTGGAGGCCCGCCACCGTCTCGTTCAGGTACTCGCCGGCCCACTGCGCGAGCCCCGGGTCGACCGCCTGGTCGAACTGGAAGAGCCGCTTCGTGACGCCGCCGGCGGACGTGATCACCACCGCCATGACGAGCTCCGGCTGGAGCAGCAGCACCTCGACGTGCACGACGGTCGTCGCGCCGAGCGGCGGCGCCGACACCAGGGCCAGGAGCCGCGTGACCTGCGACAGCATTTCCGTCGTCGCCTGCAACGCCGACTCGACCTCGGTACGCGTGGTGTGCAGGTCGAGCGGAAACTCCGCCGGCCGCGGATCGAGGCGATGCAGCAGCGCTTCCGCGTAGTAGCGGTAGCCGTCCTCGGTCGGCAGGCGGCCCGCCGACGTGTGCGGGTGCCTCAGCAGGCCGAGCGACTCGAGCTCGGCGAGCTCCGCGCGGACGGTCGAGGGCGCCGCGTCGAGGCCGGCTCGGTCCACCAGCGTTCGCGACCCCACGGGCTGTCCCGTCGACACGAACTCCTCGACGACATGCCGCAGGATCTCCTGCTGGCGGGGCGTGAGCTGCGCCTCGAGCGGCATTTGCAGGGAATTTTAGCCGCCGCCGCGGACGCTCCGGCTGGAGCATCTCAGGCGAGCAGCTCCGCCGTGACCGCGCCGCCGAGGAAGCGGCCGCGCTCGCTCAGCCGCAGCGTGCCAGCCTCCTCCTCCACGAGCCCGAGCCCCTCCACGCGCGCGAGACCGGCCTCGTCGAGCACGCTGCGCAGCCCGGCCAGCGGCAGCGGCTCGTCGAGCCGCAGCCCCAGCATCACCCGCTCCGTCGCCCGCAGGCTGCGGTCGAGCGGCTCGAGCTCGCGCTCCGGCGGCCGCCCCGCTGCGAGCGCCTCCAGGTAGCGCCCCAGCCTCGGGGTGTTGCGCCAGCGCCTGTTCTCGATTGTCGTCACCGCGCCGATCCCGAGGCCCAGGTAGTCCCGGCCGAGCCAGTAGGCGAGGTTGTGTCGCGCGCGGAGGTCGCGACCGCGCTCGCTGCGGCAGAAGTTGGCCGTCTCGTACCAGCGGTACCCGGCGCCGGTCAGTGTCGCGACGACCCGCTCGAAGTAGTCCTCCATCGCGTCGGCCTGCCGACCCAGCTCCTCTGCCCAGGCATGGGTGAAGCGCGTCCCCGGCTTCGCCTCGAGCTCGTAGCAGGAGAGGTGCTCCGGCTCGAGCGCGAGCGCGTCGCCGAGGTCGGCTGCGAGGTCGGAGGGGCTCTGGCCGGGGATCCCGTAGACGAGGTCGAGCGAGATGTTGTCGAATCCGGCATCGCGGAGATGATGCACCGCGCGCCGGACGTCGTCGGGGCCGGCAACGCGATCCAGCACGCGCAGCAGCTCCGGCCGGAAGCTCTGCGCCCCGACGGAGACACGGTCGACTCCGGCAGCGCGCAGGCCGCCGGCCAGCTCCGGCGTCACCGTCTCGGGATTCGCCTCCACGGTGACCTCGCCGGCGTCCGGCAGCGCCTCGAGGAGCCGCAGGAGCTCCGGCAACGCCGTATAGGTGGGCGTACCGCCGCCGAGGAACACCGTCTCGAGCGGGTCGGCGAGCGCCGCCCGCTCCAGTTCCAGCTCGCGGAGCAGGCCGTCGACGTACGCGGGCTGCTCGCCGCTGCGCCCGACGACGGTGACGAAGTCGCAGTAGCCGCAGCGGTGTGCGCAGAAGGGCAGGTGCAGGTAGAGGTGCCGCACCCCGGTCACTGCTGCCGCCCGCCCTGGCCGATGTTCAGGACGGCGAGGAAGGCCTCCTGGGGCACCTCGACCGCGCCCACCTGCTTCATCCGCTTCTTGCCGGCCTTCTGCTTCTCGAGCAGCTTGCGCTTGCGGCTGATGTCGCCTCCGTAGCACTTCGCGAGCACGTCCTTGCGGCGCGCCTTCACCGTCTCGCGCGCGATCACCCGCGCCCCGATCGCGGCCTGGATCGGGACGTCGAACATCTGCCGCGGAATCTCCTCGCGCAGCTTCTCGACCAGCAGGCGCCCGCGGTCGTATGCGAAGTCGCGGTGCACGATCAGGGAGAGCGCGTCGACGGTCTCGCCCCCCACCAGCACGTCGACGCGCACCAGGCTCCCGGCCTTGAAGCCGGCCAGGTCGTAGTCGAACGATGCGTAGCCGCGCGTGCGCGACTTGAGCTGGTCGTAGTAGTCGAGCACGATCTCGGCGAGCGGCAGCTCGTACGTCAGGTGCACGCGCTCGGGCGAGAGGTACTCGAGGTGGTCGAACGCGCCGCGACGGTCGTTGCACAGCTCCATCACCGGGCCGACGTACTCCTTGGGGACGATGATCGACGCCTTCACGTACGGCTCCTCGACCTCCTCGACCTCGCGCGGGAACTCGGCGGGGTTGTGCACCTCCAGCCACTCCCCGTCGCGCTCCTGCACGCGATAGGCGACGTTCGGGGCGGTGACGAGCAGGTCGAGGTCGAACTCGCGCTCGAGGCGCTCGCGCACGATCTCCATGTGCAGCAGCCCCAGGAAGCCGCAGCGGAAGCCGAACCCGAGCGCCCGCGACGTCTCGGGCTCGTAGAAGAGCGCGCCGTCGTTCAGCTTCAGCCGCTCGAGGGCGTCGCGAAGCTCCGGGTAGGCGTCGGAGTCGGTCGGGAAGAGCCCCGAGAACACCATCGGCTTCACGTCCTTGTAGCCCGGGAGCGGCTCGGCGGCCCGGCGTGCGACCGCGGTGAGCGTGTCGCCGACACGCAGGCGCGACACGTCCTTGAGCCCGGTGACGACGTAGCCCACCTCGCCGGCCGAGAGCGACGCGACCGGCGTCATCGTCGGAGAGAAGAAGCCCAGCTCCTCCGCCTCGAACCGCGTTCCCGTCGCCATCGTCTGGAGCGCCTCGCGGCTCGCGAAGGAGCCGTCGACGACGCGCACGAAGGCGAGCACGCCGCGGTACTGGTCGTAGGCGGAGTCGAAGACAAGCGCCCGCGGCGGCGCCGCCGCATCGCCGGCGGGGGCGGGCACGCGCGCCACGATCGCGTCGAGCACGTCGCCCACGTTCGCGCCGGTCTTGGCCGAGATGCGCACCACGTCGGCCGGGTCGCCGCCCAGCAGGTCGGCGACCTCGACGGCGGTGCCCTCGGGGTCGGCCTGCGGCAGGTCGATCTTGTTGACCACGGAGACGATCTCCAGGCCGTTCTCGATCGCGAGGTAGGCATTCGCCAGCGTCTGCGCCTCGATCCCCTGCGCGGCGTCGACCACGAGCAGCGCGCCCTCGCACGCCTGCAGCGACCGCGAGACCTCGTAGGTGAAGTCGACGTGCCCGGGCGTGTCGATCAGGTTCAGCTCGTGGCCCTTCCACGGCACGCGCACGGCCTGCGCCTTGATGGTGATGCCGCGCTCGCGCTCGAGCTCCATGGTGTCGAGCACCTGCGCGCGCATGTCGCGCGCCGAGACGGCGTCGGTGAGCTCGAGGATGCGGTCGGCCAGCGTCGACTTGCCGTGGTCGATGTGCGCGATGATCGAGAAGTTGCGGATCCTGCTCTGGTCCATGCGGGCTCGGCGGCGATGGTACTGGTCGACCCGCCGCCCCTCCGACCGCGGCTACGTCGGCGTCGGCGGCGGCTGGCTCGGGTCGTGCGCCTCGGGCCCGGCCGTCGGCGTCACCCCGGCCGGCGCCTCGCCGTCGGCCGCGCGAGGCTGGACTGCCCGGATCCTCTCGGCGTGCGCGTCGAGCCTCGGGTCGGCGATCGCGCCGCTCTCGATCAGCTCGAAGGCCGCCTTGCCCAGCTCGTTGTAGGCCTGGCCGAGCTCCCGCTTGGCCTGGACGTCCTCCACGCCTTCCTTGGCCTTGGCGGCCGCCTGCTCCGCTGCCGCCTTTGCCTTGTCGAGCAATCCCATCTCCTGCCTCCCGTTCGCCGACGATGTTGCCGGATGCTGCGGACCCCGGCCTCGCCCCGGCCGCCGCCGGCGGCCGGGACGATCCTACGCTGCATCGTCGACGAGCCTCTGCGCGAGCGCATCGCCGGCCGCCGACGACAAGGCCGCCGCCCTTCAGGGCGCGGCCGCCGAAGCCGATATGGCAACGATGGCCTCGTCCCCCCGCGCCTACCTCGCGTTCGTCGGAGGAACCGCATGGCTCGCCTTCGCGATCCACGCGGTGGCGGCACCGGGCGTCGCCTGGGGCTTCTTCAACACGGGGCTCTACAACGCCCTGATCGTGCTGGCCTGCCTGGTGTGCCTCGCGCGCGCGGTCCGCGTGCGGGCGGAACGGGCGGCCTGGCTCGCGCTCGCCGCGGCCCTCTGTTCCTGGACGGCCGGAGACCTCTACTACGCGCTCGCCTTCACCGACAGCGCCGCCGTGCCGTTCCCGTCGTGGAGCGACGCCGGCTATCTCGGCTTCTATCCGTTCGCCTCCGTCAGCCTCGCCCTGCTCGTCCGCTCGCGCGTCGGGCGCCTGAGCGCGAGCGCGTGGCTCGACGGCCTGGTCGCCGGCTTCGGAACGGCCGCGGTCGGTGCGGGCATCGTGCTCGCTCCGCTCCTGCGTGCGACCCACGGGCCGACGGCCGCCGTCGTCACGAACCTGGCCTACCCGATCGGCGACACGCTGCTGATCGCGCTCGTCGTCTGCGTCTTCGCCGCGAGCGGCTGGCGGCCCGGCAGCACCTGGCTCGCGATCGCGGCGGGCCTGGTCGCCTCCACCCTCGCCGACACGCTCTACCTCACGCAGGTCGCCTCGAACAGCTACGTCGAAGGCACGTTGCTCGACGCGCTCTGGCCGGCCGGCCTGCTGCTGCTCGCCGGGGCGGCATGGCAGCCGGAGAGGAGGAGGCGCGTGCGCAGGCAGTCGCAGGCGCTCCTGGCGCCGGGCCTCTTCGGCCTCGCCGCGATCGCGACCGGCGTGTACGACCACTTCGCGCAGGTCAACGCCTTCGCCGCGGCGGCGACCGCCGCGACCCTCCTCTGCCTGATGGCGCGGGCGGCGGTCGCGATGCTCGAGAACCGCCGGCTGCTCCGTCAGTCGCAGCACGAGGCGGTCAGCGACGCTCTCACCGGCCTCGGCAACCGCCGCAAGCTCACGCAGGACCTCGCCCGCGTCTTCGCCGGCGCCCAGACGTCGCCGGGTCTGCTGGCCCTGTTCGACCTCGACGGCTTCAAGAACTACAACGACCGCTTCGGCCACCCCGCAGGCGACGCGATCCTGCAGCGCCTGACGGTGAAGCTCGACTCGCTGGTCGCGACCGTCGGTGGAGCTGCGTACCGCATGGGCGGCGACGAGTTCTGCGTCCTGCTGCCGCTCGCACCGGACACGGAGACGACGCTCGCGCAGTGTCGCGTCGCCCTCTCCGAGACCGGCGACGACTTCGCGATCTCCGCCTCCTGCGGCTCGGTCGCCCTACCGGCAGAGGCATCGGCGCCCGAGCAGGCGCTCCGGCTCGCCGACCAGCGCCTCTACGCGAGCAAGAACTCCAACCGGATCTCGGCGCTGAGCCAGAGCAAGGACGTGCTGGTGCGCGTGCTTGCCGAGCGTCAGTCGATGCTCGCCGCGCACGCCGGGCACGTTGCGGATCTGGCCGAGCTGACGGCCCGGCGGCTCGGGCTGCCGCCGCAGCAGGTGGCCGAGACAAGGCTCGCCGCCGAGTTGCACGACGTGGGCAAGGCGGCGATTCCGGACGCGATCCTGAACAAGCCCGGCCCGCTCGACGAGAACGAATGGCGCTTCATGCGCCGCCACAGCCTCATCGGCGAGCGAATCGTCTCGGCCGCACCCGCTCTCAGCAGCGTCGCCAGGATCATCCGCTCGAGCCACGAGCGCGTCGACGGCCGAGGCTACCCCGACGGGCTCTCCGGCGATGACATCCCGCTGACGGCGCGGGTCGTGGCCGTCGCCGACGCATTCGACGCGATGACGAGCAGGCGGCCCTACGTCGAGCCGAAGACCGCGGCGGACGCGCTCGCCGAGCTGAGGCGCTGCGCGGGCACCCAGTTCGACCCGGTCGTCGTCTCGGCCTTCGCGGAGGTCGTCCTCGACGGAGCGGTGGCCGAGGCGCTCTCACGATGCGCGCCCGAGCCGGCTCCGCAGCGCGAGGAGCGCGTCGAGCTCCCGCACGCGTAGAAGGCGGCAGCAGGAGACGTAGACCGCCGCGGCAGCGAGCAGCGCCGTCCCGAGCGACAGGGCCTGACCTCCGAACGAGCGGCCGACGGCCGAGTCGAGCGGCCGCCAGACGAGCCAGCAGACCCCCGCGACGGCTGCGGAGGCCGCCACCACCCGCGACGTCGTCGAGACGATCGAGGTGAGCTCGATCCGGCCGAGGCGCCGACGCAGCAGCACGAGCAGCGCCCCGACTCCGGCCACGTTGCAGAGCGCCGTGGCCAGAGGGATGCCCCAGACGCCGAACCGGTAGAACGCCAGGTCGAGCAGCGCGTTCAGGAAGAGGTTGCCGAGCGCGACCGCCGTCGGCACCCAGTTCGACTGCAGGCTGAAGAAGGCGCGGTTCAGCATCAGCATCGCGCCGTTGAAGACGAGGCCGGCACTGAACGCCGCGAGGGCTCCCGCCACCACCGGCGTCTGTGCGGGATGGAACTGGCCCCGCTGGTAGAGGATCCGCACGAGCGGCTCGGCGAGGACGGCGCTCACGACGGCGGCGGGCACGAGCAGGAAGGCGATCTGGCGCAGGCCACTGCCGACCGTGCGCCGGAAGCCGTCGAGGTCGCCGCGGGCGGCGAAGCGGGAGAGCGACGGGAACAGGACGGTGGCGATCGCGACCGAGAACATGCCCTGCGGGAGCATGTAGACGAGGAACGCCTTCTGGATCGCCGTGGGCGCGAGGTTCGGGTCGATCAGCCTCGAGGCGAAGAAGGTGTCGATCACGGCGTTGACGTTGATCAGCCCGAGCCCGAGGGTGACCGGCACCATCAGCACGAGGACCCGCTTCACGGCCGGGTCGCGCCAGTCGAGGACGAGCTGCAGGCGGCCGTCGCGGCCCCGCAGCCACGGCATCGGCAGGAACACTTGGACGAGCGTCGCCAGCAGGATCGAGACCGCGTAGACGTAGAGCTTGGTGCTCATCGTCTGCGCCTGCGGGACCCCGATCGCGAGGCCCGCGATGATCGCGAGGTTCCAGAAGACGGGCGAGATTGCCGGAACGGTGAAGTGGTCGTAGCTGTTGAGGATCCCGACGACGATCCCCGAGACGCCGAGGAGCGCGACGATCGGGAAGAGCACGCGGGAGAGCCCCACGGCGAGAGCCCGGTCGTGGCCGGGATTGCCGAAGGCCCCGATCACCCACGGCGCCACGAGCACGTAGAGCGCGGTCAAGGCGCCAAGGCCCAGCAGCATCAGCCAGAACAGGCTCGAGGCCACACGCCACGCCCGCCTGCGCTCGCCCTTCTCGAGCAGCTCGCTGAAGACCGGCACGAACGCCGACGACAGCGCCGCGTCGGCGACGAGGGCCCGCACGAGGTTCGGCACCTGGAAGGCGACGGTGAACGCGTTGATCCTCCCCGCCGCGCCGAAGTAGTAGGAGGCGACCATCTCGCGGACGAGGCCGAGCACCCGCGAGAGACCCGTGGCCGCCGCGAAGATCGCCGTCGAGACCGCCAGCCGCCGCCGCGGCACCCCCGCCGGCGGCTCCAGAGCCTCCACGCCGTCGTCCCGGCGCACGCGCTCCGGCCGCAGGACCACCGTGGACTGCTCCGACATGTCGCCGATCGCCGGCCACGTCGTCAGCGTCGAGCCGGGGGAGTCGAAGTACGTCGGCCGGCCCCGCTCACGGCGGCGACGGTCGCGCTCGAGCCGGCGCAGGTCGCGCTCGCGGTCGGCGTCGCTCACGACCGGAGCATAGGGAGGGCGTCCGTCGGCCCCGTGCCGCGCCTGCTACCATCCCGGCCGCCCGCAGCTGCGGGCGTTTTCGCGCCTATGCCGAACATCAAGCAACAGGAGAAGCGTGTTCGCCAGTCCGCCCGCCAGCGGGTCGAGAACCTGCGCTGGCGCTCGACGTCGAAGACGCTCATGCGGCGCCTCCGCGAGGCCGCCGGAGAGGGCGATGCCACG
Organism: Actinomycetota bacterium; assembly: GCA_039648875.1. GTDB lineage: Bacteria > Actinomycetota > Thermoleophilia > Gaiellales > Gaiellaceae > Palsa-739. The sequence goes on along the minus strand of JBBWZD010000180.1, from coordinate 8,416 downwards.
GCCGTCGCGGAACGGCACCGTGAGCTCGTGAGGTGGCTCGACAAGGCCGCAGCGCGCGGGGCGCTGCACAAGAACACCGCCGCCCGCCGCAAGGCGCAGGCCGCCCGCCTGGTCGCGGGCGAGCGCGGGGCCTCGACCTAGACGGCTCTCAGGCGCCGCGCCCGCGCGGTCGCGTCACGTCCACGAGCGCACGCTCGAGCTCGAGCTCCGCGGGCAGGCGCGAGCCTCCTTTGGCCGCCGCATCGAGCTCCGCCAGGCGGACGACCGCGTCCGCGAGCTCGTCGGCGGAGAAGTTGGCCGCCTGTGCGAAGGCCTTCTCGGCGGCGAAGGGGTGCATCTTCAGGCGCGGCGCGGCCGCTCGCGGCCGCACTCCCTCCTCCGCCAGCCGCCGGCAGCGGCGGACGCGTCCGACGTGGCTGACGAGCGAGGCCACGATCCGCATCAGCTCGCCCGAGCGTGCCCGGTGCGTGCCGCCCAGGATCGACTCTGCCGCCGCGAGCACGGCACCCACGTCGCGCTTCCCCCAGGCGTCCGTCAGCGAGAAGATCGCGGTCTCGCCGCCGCCGACCGCGAGCTGCTCGACGTCGCGCAGCGAGATCGGCTCGCCGCCGGCCCAGGTCGCCAGCTTCTGCACCTCGCTACCGAGCTCGTTCAGGTCGTCGCCGACGATCTCGATCAGCGCCCGGCACGCGTCGGCGTCGACCTTCGCGCCGAGCCGCGCGAACTGCTCCGCGACCCACTCGGGCAGTCGCCGCTTCGAGACGTTGTACGCGAGCACCTCGCCGGCCTTGCCGACGGCCTTGGCGAGGGGCGAGTCGCCCTTCAGCTCGGCGGCGACGAGCGCCAGCACCGTCGCCGGCGCCGGCGCGGCGAGATATGCCGCCACCTCCTTCACGTCGGCCGCCTTCCAGCGCTCGGCCTCCTCGACGATGACGAGCCGGCCGGCGCCGGCGAAGAGCCCCAGCGAGTTGCACGCGGCGACCGCGTCCGCGCCGGCGGTGTCGCGCGCGCTCAGGTGCTCGGTGGCGTCAGCGCCGATGCGCTCCCGCAGGCGGCGGAGCGCGCGTGCGATCTTCGGCCCGTCGCTGCCCGTGAGCAGGTAGACCGGCTTCAGCTCGCTCGCCACGCGGCCAAGCATAGGCTGCTGCGAGAAGCACGCCCGCCGCGAGCACCGCAACCGCCTCGGGCGAGCGAACCTGCGCGCCCGGCAGGCCGCCGAAGATCTCCGCGCAGCGTGCGAGGTAGGCGGCGCACCAGCCGTTCAGGGCGGCGAGCGCCGCCGCCGGTGCACGCGCGACAGGCGCGACGAGCGCCGTGACGAGTGCGAGCCCGAGCATCGGCGCGACCACCGGAGCCGCGGCCGCGTTCGCGGGCACGGTGAGCAGCGGAATCGCGTGGAACTGGAGCCAGGAGACGGGGGCCGTGCCGAGCCCGCACGCGGCCGAGACCGCGATCGCGTCGGCGAGCAACGGCGGCAGCGGGTAGCCCTCGAGCAGGCGACGGAAGCGCGGCGCGACGAGGAAGATCGACAGCACGGCCGCGAACGAGAGCTGGAAGCCGGGGTCGAGCGCGTTGTAGGGGTTCCAGGCGAGCAGGGCGACGGCGGCCACGAGCAGTGCGTACCACGCGTCCCGCTGCCGCCCGCTCAGCCACGCCAGCGAGCCCAGCGCGCCGGCGACGCCCGCCCGCAGAACCGACGGCTGCGGCCCGACGGCCAGCACGTAGGCGCCGATGCCGGCGAGCGCCCCGACCTCGGCCGCCATCCGCGAGATGCCCAGCGCCCACGCGAGCCCCAGGACACCCCCGGCGACGAGGGCGACGTTCGAGCCGCTCACGGCGAGCAGGTGGTACAGCCCCGACGCGCGGAAGCGCTGCTTCAGGACGTCGGGCAGTCCCTGGTCCTCGCCCAACACGACGCCCTCCAGCACCGCGCGCCGCTGCCCCCGCAGCCCGGGCACGGAGTCGCGGGCGAGCCACGCATGCAACCGGTCGGCGACGCGACCGAGGCCGCCGCGGCTGCCGACAGGGCGCCACGCGTCGCCCCGCAGGACGACGTGCACGCCGTGCCGCTGCAGCCACGCGCGCTCGTCGAACCCGTGGGACGACCCGCGCGGCGCGCGCAGGACTCCGAGGACGTTCAGCCTTGCGCCCTGCGGCGGAGCCCGCCCGACGGGGAGCTCGAGCAGCACCGGCTCGCGCACCCGCAGCGCCCCCCACCGCACGACGACGGCCCTGACCCGGATCTCGAAGCGTCCGCGGTGCGGCGGCTCGGCCAGCTCGACGAGCGCGCGTGCCGCTGTGCCGACGCGCGGACGGAGCACGCTCGAGTCGAGCGAGCGCAGGCGCTCGCTCCCCCACCACCAGCCGCAGAGCGCCAGCGCGACCGCCGCCGCCGCGAGGCGCTCGCGGGTGCCGGCGAGGACCCCCAGCGCAAGCAAGAGCAACGCCGGCAGCGCAGCCGCCCGGGCGACCGTCGCTGCGGCGAGGCCCGTGCAGAGCGCACCGGCGAGCACGTACTGCGGGCGCAGGCTCACGAGGGCACGACGAGCCCCTTCAGCTCGGCGAGGCGCGCCGGCCCGATGCCGGGGACGGCGTCGAGCTCGGCGAGCGAGTGAAAGGGGCCGTGGGCCTGCCGGAACGCGATGATCTTGGCTGCCGTCGACGGGCCGACGCCCGGCAGCGTGTCGAGCTGCTCGGGCGAGGCGGTGTTGAGGTCGACCGGGGCAGTCGGCGAGCCCGGCGCCGCCGCGGTGCCGCCCGCCGCAGCCGCCGCTCCGCGCGCGGGCACCACGACCTGCTCGCCGTCGGCGAGCGGCGCCGCGAGGTTCACCTGTGCGAGATCGGCCTTCGGCGTGGCCCCACCGGCGCGACCGACGGCGTCGGCGATCCGCGTGCCTTCGCGGAGCCGGTAGAGGCCCGGTCGGCGAACGGCGCCCACGACGTCGACGACGACTTGCCGCGCCGCAGGCGCCTGGCTGCGGCGCACGGTGACGAGGGGCACTGCCGATGCGGTGGCCCGCGACCCGTGCAGGTGGCGGACACCGAGCACGAGCAGCATCGCGAGCACCGCGAGGGCTGCGGCGGCGCGCCGCTGCGAGACGGTGAGCGCAGATAGCTGCACGCTCCGAACTGTGGCCGCGCAAACGTCACGGCACCGTGCCGGTTCGTCGACCGGCGATCGGCGGCGGCTCTCTACTCCACGACGAGGTTCACGAGCTTGCGCGGCACGACGATCGTCTTGCGCACCTGCGCGCCCTCGATGTGCGCCTGAACGCGCGCCGAGGCCTTGGCGCGCGCGACCATCTCCTCCTCCGACAGTCCCGCGTCGACGGCGAACCGGTCGCGCACTTTGCCGTTCACCTGCACGACCAGCTCGAAGGTCCCGCGCTCGAGCTGCGACTCGTCCGCCTGCGGCCACGGCTGCTCCCACAGCCGCTCGTGGCCCAGCCGCTGCCACAGCTCCTCGGCGACGTGCGGCGCGTACGGCTGGATCAGCGAGACCGCCGTCTCCGCGGCGAGACGCGCGGCGGGATCGTCCGCGCCTGCCCTCGACAGCTCGTTCACGAGCTCCATCACCGCGGCGATCGGCGTGTTGAACTGGAAGCGCCGGCCGATGTCGTCGCTCACGCGGACGATCGTCTCGTGCGCCTTCCGCGCGAGCGTCCCGGTGGCGGGGGCGTCCGTCGCCGGCCGCTCTGCGACCTCCCCGACCGCCCGCCACAGCCGGCGCACGAACCGCGCCATCCCCTCGAGCCCGCTCTCGCTCCACTCCATGTCCTGGTCGGCGGGGCCCAGGAAGAGGATGTACAGCCGCAGCGCGTCGGCGCCGTACCGCTCGAGCAGCTCGTCCGGCCCGGTCACGTTCCCCTTCGACTTCGACATCTTCGTCCCCCCCTGCTGCACCCAGCCCTGGTGGAAGAGCCGGGCGAAGGGCTCGCGGATGCCGACGAGGCCGAGGTCGTTCAGCACCTTGACGAAGAACCGCGAGTACATGAGGTGCCCGGTCGCGTGGTCGATGCCGCCGATGTACTGCGAGACGGGCAGCCAGTAGTCGACGGCTGCGCGGTCGAACGGCGCCTCCTGGTCGTGCGGCTCGGCGTAGCGCAGGAAGTACCAGGCCGAGTCGACGAAGGTGTCCATCGTGTCGGCCTCGCGCCGCGCGTCGCCGCCGCACCGCGGGCAGGCGACACGCATCCATTCCTCGTTGGACGCGAGCGGCGCCACGCCCCTGGGCCGGTAGTCCTCGACCTCCGGCAGCAGCAGCGGCAGCTCGTCGTACGGCAGCGGCACGATCCCGCAGTCGTCGCAGTAGACGACCGGGATCGGCGCGCCCCAGTACCGCTGCCGCGAGAAGCTCCAGTCGCGCAGCCGGAAGCTGACGGCGTCGCGGCCGCGGGCGCGGCCTGCAAGCCAGTCGACTACCGCACGCTTGCCCTCGGGCGAGGACATGCCGCTGAACTGCGCCGAGCCGACGAGCACCTCGTCGCCCGTGTGCTCGACGTACGCGGCGCCCTCGACGACCTCGCCCTCGCGCGGCGCGACCACCTGCACCACCGGCAGGTCGAAGCGCTGCGCGAACGCGAAGTCGCGCTCGTCGTGCGCGGGCACCGCCATGATCGCCCCGGTGCCGTACTCCATCAGCACGTAGTCGGCCACCCAGATCGGGATGCGGGCCTCGTTCACCGGATTGGTGGCGAAGTAGCCGGTGAAGACGCCCGTCTTCTCCTCCGCCGCCGCCCGCTCCTCGCCCCGCTTCGCACCCGCCTTGCGCGCGTACTCGCGCAGGTCCCCGGCGTTCGGCGAGCGCTCCGCCAGCCGCTCGACGAGCGGGTGCTCGGGCGCCAGGACGAAGAAGGTGGCCCCGAACAGCGTGTCCGGACGGGTCGTGAAGACCGGCACGTCCAGGTCGAGCTCCTCGATGCGGAAGAGGATCTCTGCGCCCTCGGAGCGGCCGATCCAGTTGCGCTGGATCGTCTTCGTGCGCTCCGGCCACTCGCCGTCCGGCGGCAGCTCGTACCTGCGCAGCTCGTCGGCGTACGCGGTGATCCTGAAGAACCACTGCGTCAGGTTCCGCGCCTCCACCTCGGCGCCGCAGCGCTCGCAACGGCCGTCGACGACCTGCTCGTTCGCCAGCACCGTCTGGTCGTTCGGGCACCAGTTGACGGGCGCCTCCTTCCGGTACGCGAGCCCCGCCTCGAAGAACTTCAGGAAGAGCCACTGCGTCCAGCGGTAGTAGTCCGGGTCGTGGCTCGAGATCTCGCGCTGCCAGTCGACGGCCCACCCGAGCCGCTTCATCTGCGTTCGGATGGTGGCGATGTTCCGCTCGACGATCTCGCGCGGATGGCCGCCCTCGTTGATCGCCGCGTTCTCGGCGGGCAGCCCGAACGAGTCGTAGCCCATCGGCCGCACCACGCGCCAGCCCTGGCGGCGGCGGAAGTGCGTCGCGACGTCGCCCATCGTGTAGTTCAGGACGTGGCCCATGTGCAGGATCCCGGAGGGGTACGGCCACATCTCGAGCTGGTACCAGTGGCGCTCCTCCGCGGCGGCGCCGGGCCTGGGATTCTCGACGTGGAAGGCCTGCGCGTCCTCCCAGACACGCTGCCATCTCTCCTCGATCCTCTGCGCGTCGTACCTGTCCATCTCGCTCCAGAAATGAAAAAGCCTCTCGCGAGAGAGGCCATCGGGAGCCGGCGCGGCTCGTCGCCGCGTGAGTCTCCCTGCGCTAGCTAAGCAGCTCCTTCATCCGCCCGAACTGTATCAGGTGCGGTGCCCCAGGAGCGCCGCGAGGCCGGCGACGCCGGTGCTCGCGAGGATCTCGTAGCGGCGGAGCTCGAACGGGTGACGGCTCGACTGGAGCACGCCCGGATGCGTGGTGACGGCCAGGACGTAGCCGGCACCCCGAACGAGCGGCAGGACGGCGGGATCCTCCGCGCCGGCGGGATACGAGAACCACTGCACGGGGTGCCCCAGGTGCTGCTCGAGCGCCCGCCGCGACTCCTCGAGCTGCCTGCGCGCCTCGGCGCGCGAGACGTACGGGAGCTCCACGTGGTCGGCGGTGTGGGAGCCGATGTCGAAGCCGAGCCGCTCCAGGCTGCCGAGGTCGCCCCACGTGAGGAAGCTCGAGTCGGCCCCGGAGATCCGGCTCGTGATCACGTACGCAGTGGCGGGCATGTGGAGGCGGTGGAGCACCGCCGCCGCGTTCCAGAGCACGTCCTGGTAGCCGTCGTCGAACGTGATCAGCACGGGACGCCGCGGCAGCCGGGCGTGGTGCTCCAGCGCCTCGAAGAGCTGCTCCTGCGTGAGCGCGTGGTAGCCGGCCGCGTGCAGCCAGCGCATCTGCGCGGCGAACTGCGCCGGCGGCACGGTGAGGGCCGTCGTCATCGCCGACAGCCGCGGCGTGAGCGGGCCGACGCGGTGGTACATGAGGATCGGCACCGCCACGGTGCGCCGGGGCAGCACCCGCGGCAGAACCAGCCGCGCGGGCCAGGGGGGCGAGGGCGAGGCCCACGCTGCGACGAGGAGCACGGCGGCGGTCGCGGCCGCGGCGGTCAGGAGACGGCGGTGCGTGTGCACACGGTACTCCGCCGCGCGGCGGGCTTCCTGATTCACTGGCCCGGTGCTGGATCTCTTTCCGCTGACGGCGCGGGTCGAGGGCGGGGAGCTCTCGCTCGGCGGCGTCGCGGCCTCCGAGCTCGCGACCGAGCGCGGGACGCCCCTCCTCGTCTACTGCGAGGCGACGCTGCGCGCGCAGGCCCGCGCGTACCGCGAGGCCGCGCCGGGGGCGCTCGTCGTCTACGGGACGAAGGCCTTCGCGAACGTCGCGGTGCTGCGCGTGCTCGCCGAGGAGGGCGTCGGCGCCGACGTCTCCACGCTCGGCGAGCTGGCGTTCGCGCAGGCGGCCGGCATCCCCGGCGACCGGCTCGTCTTCCACGGCAACAACAAGGCGGAGGCCGAGCTGCTCGCGGCGGCGGAGGCGGGAGCGACGGTCGTGCTCGACGCGCCCGACGAGCCGGCGCGCGCCGCGGCCGCCGGGGTGCGCCGCGTCCTCGTCCGCCTGACGCCCGGGATCGAGGTCAGTACGCACGAGTCGGTCCAGACGGCGCACCACGAGTCGAAGTTCGGGCTGCCGGTCGCAGCGGCGCTCGAGGCGGTCGCGGAGGCGCAGCGCCTGGGGCTGGAAGCGGCCGGGGTGCACGTCCACCTGGGCTCGCAGCTCGCCCGCGGCTGCGAGCCGATGCTCGCGGTCGACCGGCTCGCGGTGTTCTGCCTACGCGCCCGCGAGGAGCTCGGCTGGACGCCCGCCGTGATCGACCTCGGCGGCGGGCTCGGCGTGCGCCACAACCGCGACGAGCGGCTTCCGGTGGTGGACGAGTGGGTGCGGCCGCTCCTGGCGCGCCTGCGCGAGCGCTGGGCGGAGCCGGCGCAGCTCGTGCTGGAGCCGGGGCGCTCGCTCGTCGGCCGGGCAGGCGTCACGCTCTACCGCGTGGGCGTCGTCAAGGAGGCCGGCGGCGTCTCCTACGCCGCGATCGACGGGGGCATGTCCGACAACCCCCGGCCGCAGCTCTACGGCGCCCGCTACGAGGCGCTGCTCGCGAACCGCGCGGACGAGCCGGCCGAGGGCGTCTTCCGCATCGCCGGCAAACACTGCGAGTCGGGCGACGTGCTGATCGACGCCGCCGAGCTGCCCCGCCCGCGCCGCGGCGACGTGCTCGCCGTGCCCGCCACCGGCGCCTACACCCTCGCCATGGGCTCGAGCTACAACGGCGTGCCGGCTCCGGCCGTCGTGCTCGTGGCGGACGGCCGGACGCGGCTGATCCGACGCCGGGAGACGGTCGACGACCTGCTCAGGCTGGAGGCCGACCAGTAGGCTGACGGCGATGGGCCTGCGCGCGACCAGGGTCCCCGGCGTCGTCCTCGTCAGCCTCGCGGCCACCCTCTGGGGCCTCGACGCGCTGATCCGGAAGCCGCTCGTGGGCTCCAACGCGCCCGCGACCATCGTCTTCGGCGAGCACGTGGTGCTCGTGGCGCTCTCGCTGCCGCTGCTGCTGCCCGCGCTGCGGGCGCTCTTCGCGGCGGGTCTCCGCTACGTGCTCGCCGGCGTCGCCGTCGGCGCCGGGGCGTCGGCGGCAGCGACCATCCTCTTCACGCAGGCATTCGTGCACGGCGACTACATCACGCCGCTCGTCCTGCAGAAGGCGCAGCCGCTGATCGCCGTCGTCGGCGCCTGGATCGTGCTCCACGAGCAGCCGCGGCCCCGCTTCGCGTGGTTCCTCCTGCCGGGGCTCGCGGGCATCTGGCTGATCGGCATCGCGCACCCGCTCGCGCCGCAGGCCCGCGGGCTGTCGCCGATCGCGTACGCCCTGGCGGCGGCGGCGCTGTGGGGGCTCGGAACGGTGCTCGGCCGCTATCTCTCCCG
>JBBWZD010000149.1:0-3803 GCA_039648875.1 Actinomycetota bacterium | reverse complement strand
ATGCCCCGCGGGACACCACAGCTCGTGATCTTCTGCGCCGTCGCGCTCGCCGCGTCCGGCACCGCCGGCGCGCTGCTGACGCCGCTGCCCGGCTTTCGCTCTCCCTCGGGCAACATCAGGTGCGTGCTGCTCCCCGCGCCGAGCGGCAGCCTGCTCTGCTCGATCGGCCGCGCGAGCTACGCGAAGGCGCTGCAGAAGCGCTGCCTGAACCCCACGGGCCGGACCGAAGCGGGCGTCGACTGGCACGGCTTCCTGCTCGACCCGCGCACGAAGGGCCAGATCAACTGCTCGGGCGGGATCCTCTACAACCCCGCGAAGGAGCGGCCAAGCTACGACCCGCTCGCGTACGGCAAGACCTGGCGCCACGGCGGCTTCACCTGCACCTCCCGCGTCGCGGGCGTCACCTGCCGGAACGGACGCGGCCACGGCATCTCCGTCTCGCGCCTGTCGTGGCGCACCTGGTAGCGGAGAGCTCCAAGTAGCCTTCGGCCATGAGGCGCAGCCTCGCCTGGATGCTCGCCGTCCCGCTGATGCTGGCGGGCTCGCAGGCCGCCCATGCGCTGGCCTACGTCTGGGTCTACCCGGAGGCGCACGCGCGGGTGCGGATCCTGCTCGCCAGCGGGCACAGCTACGCGGCCTGGCTGCCACTCGTGCTGGCGCTCGGCGGCGCGGCCGCGCTCGCCGCGCTCGCCGCCACCGCCGCCGACGCCGCGCGCGGCCGGCCCGCCCGCGCGCTGCCCGCCGCCGGCTTCGCGCTGCTGCCGCCGCTCGCCTTCGCGCTCCAGGAGCTGCTCGAGCTCTCGTTCCACACGGGCACCTTCGCCTGGCAGGCGCTGCTCGCGCCCACCTTCGCCCCCGGGCTGCTGCTGCAGCTGCCCTTCGCGCTCGCCGCCTACCTCGCGGCGAAGCTGCTGCTGCGCGGCGCGCGCCGCGTCGGGCGCGCCTTCGCGGCGCGGCCGCCGCGCGTCCCCACCGTCGCCGCCCCGCCGCCGGCCCCTGCCGCCGCGGTACCCCTCCGGCCGCGCGTGGCGGCCGTCGGCCTCGCCAAGCGCGGGCCTCCCTTGCCTGCCGGCTTCTAGCACCGTTCCGGCAGCTCCGACGTAAGGGGAGGACATGACCAGACGCAGCTCGGCCCTGGCGCTCGCCGCGCTCGCAGCGCTCGCGTGGAGCGCGAGCGCCTTCGCGCACGCGATCGTGAGCCCGGCGGTCGCGCTCGACAACCGGCTCCAGCAGTTCACGCTCTCCGTCCCGACCGAGAAGGCGGGGGCGGCGACGACCGGCGTCGAGCTGACCGTGCCCAGCGGCTTCGCCGTCGACTCCTTCGAGCCGGAGCCCGGCTGGAAACGCCAGGTGCAGTCGTCGGGCTCGGGCGAGAGCGCCCTGGTGCAGAAGGTGACCTGGACCGGCGGGCACGTCCCGACGGGAGAGGACGCCGTCTTCCGCTTCGACGCCTCGACGAGCGGCTCGAAGACGTACACGTTCCGGGTCCGCCAGACCTACTCCGACGGCCAGGTCGTCGACTGGTCGGGGCCGGAGTCGTCAGACACGCCGGCGCCCAAGCTCGACGCCGTCTCCTCCCTCGGCGGCGGCGGCACCTCGACGCTCGCGCTCGTCGCCGTCGCCCTCGGCGCGCTCGCCCTGGTCGTCGCGCTCGCCGGCCTCCTTCTCCGCGGCGGCGGCCGCCCGCTGACATGACCGTCCGCCTGCTCGCAGCCGTGGCCGCGCTCGCAGCAGGGATCGCCGCCGTCATGGTCGTCGTCCTGCTCCTCCACGGCACCCCGGGCCCTCAATGAAGACGGCGCGGGAAGCGATAGCCGCGGTGCGGCACGACGTAGCCGCCGATCTCGAGCACGAGCTCGTCGCCCGCGCGGAGGCGCACGAGCCGCGGGTCGCCGCGCACCCGGCTGCCGTTGCGGTAGAGGCGCACCGGTCCGCTGAAGCTCAGCAGGCGCACGCGGCCGAGCGGCTCGCCCCAGACGCGGAAGAGGTCGCCGAGCCGCGCCGGCCCGGCGAAGCCGACGACGCCCGTCGGGTCGAGCGTCCAGAGCCGTGCGCGGCAGCGGGCGCGCGCGACGCGGCCGAGCTCGAGCCGCGCGCCGCGCAGGCCGATCGCCGCCGGCACGACGACCACACGGCGCCCGGCGAAGAGCTCGAGGTGCACGCGCGCCCCCATCGCGAGCGGCCCCGCCGCGCACGGCGCGTGCAGCGCCGGCCGCGGGTGGTAGCGCGGGCCGGTGCCGATCGGCGTCGGCGCGAGCGCCGGCATGGCCGCAACCGTATCCCGCTGCTCGCCCTGGCGCTCGCCCTCGCCGGCTGCGGCGGCTCCTCCTCCGGCTCGCTCACGGTGCAGCCGGCGCGGACGTTCCACCTCGCCCACTTCGCGCCCGCGCACCCGGTCGCGCCGGGGAAGCCGGCGCTCGTCTCGTTCACGATCGTCCAGCCCGGCGGCAAGCCCCTGACCGCCTACCGGCATGGCCCGGGGCCCCACACCGGCGTGCACCTGATCGTCGTACGCCGCGACCTCGGCGTGATCGTCCACCGGCACCCGCCCGTCGGGCCCCACGGCCGCATCGCCGAAAGGCTCGCCCTCCCCGCCCCCGGCCCGTATCGCGTCGTCGTCGACGCCTACCCGCAGTCGGGCGGGCAGCAGCCGAGCTTCCAGCTCTTCGAGACGATGACCGTCTCCGGCGCCTACGCGCCGAGACCGCTGCCGCCGCTGCGCACGAGCGAGACCATCGACGGCTACCGCTTCACGCTGCACGGCCGCCCGCACCTGCGGGCGATCCGCCCGGCCTTCCTCCGCTTCACCGTCACCGGACCCGGCGGCAGACCGGCCGCGTTCACGCCGTGGTACGGCGCGATCGCCCACGCGATCTTCTTCCGCCGGGGCTCCCTCGACTACTTCCACACGCACGTCTGCGCGCCGGGCGCGGCCGGCTGCACGAGCGTGCTCGGCGCGAGCAGGGTCGCGGGCACCTCGGCGACGCCGGGCAAGCTGACGGTGGGCGTACTCGTGCCGGTGCCCGGCACCTGGCGCCTGTTCCTCCAGTGCCTCGTCGACGGCCACGTGCTGACGGCTCCCTTCACGCTCCGGGTGCGGTGAGGCGCGCCGCGGCGCTCGCGGCCGCCCTCGCGGCCGTCCTGGCGCTGCCGGGGGCCGCGTGGGCCCACGCGGCGCTGCTGAAGACGTTCCCCGCGGCGAGCGCCGAAGTGGACCGCCCGCCGGCCGCGGTCAGGCTCCTCTACAGCGAGGCGGTCGAGCCGCGCTTCGCGGTGGTGTCTGTCACCGATGCGGCGGCGCACCAGGAGGCGACCGGGGCGGCCCGGCGCTCGCCGGCGAATCCCGACGAGCTCGTGGTGCCGCTCAGGCGCATCCGCAGAGGGTGGTACCTCGTCTTCTGGCGCGTCATCTCGGCCGACGGGCATCCGGTGCGCGGCGCGTTCACGTTCGAGGTCGGCCCGAACCCCGGGCCGCCGCCGCGGTTCGCGATCCCGTCGCTCTCCGAGACGGCGGCGACGCCGACGCTCGTCGCCGCACGGTGGATCGTCTTCCTCTCGCTCATGGGCGCGATCGGGCTGTTCGTCCTGCGCACGGCGATCGGGCGGCCGCTGGTCTCGCGCGTCTCCGGGACGCAGCTTCGCGCGGTCTCAGTGGCGTTCTGGATCGCGATTGCCCTGGCGCTCGTGGCGACCCCGGTCTACGCGCTGCTCGCCACCGCCCAGTTCTCGCTGCGCTCGTTCTGGTCGTGGGGAGCGCTCGTCCCGCTGCTGCGCGCGTCGGCCTTCGGACGCGGCTACCTCGA
>JBBWZD010000059.1:0-25268 GCA_039648875.1 Actinomycetota bacterium | reverse complement strand
GGACAATGCACGCTAGAATGGCCTGGCACTCAGCCCCTACGAGTGCCAGGAACTGTCACAAAGTTGGCAACGGAGGAGGAAGTGGATGAATCTGCAGCCGCTTGGTGACCGCCTCATCGTCGAGGTCCTCGAAGAAGAGGAGACGACCGTGAGCGGCATCGTGCTGCCGGATACGGCGAAGGAGAAGCCGCAGCGCGGCCGCGTCCTCGCCGTGGGCCCCGGCCCCCGGGACGACGACGGCAAGAACGTCCCGATGGATCTCTCCGACGGAGACGAGATCATCTTTTCGAAGTACGGCGGCACCGAGATCAAGCTCGGCGCGGACGAGTACCTGATCCTGCGCGAGTCGGACGTCCTCGCGAAGGTCGTCCAGACCGGTAGCAAGAACAAGCGCCAGCCGGCCGGCGCAGCCGCTTAAGCCAGAGGAAACGGAGGAGTTGCAATGGCTCACAAAGAGCTGAAGTTCAACGAGGACGCGCGGCGCTCACTCGAGCGCGGCGTGAACATCCTCGCCGACGCGGTCAAGGTCACCCTTGGCCCGAAGGGGCGCTACGTCGTGCTCGACAAGAAGTTCGGCGCGCCAACGATCACGAACGACGGCGTCACGATCGCACGCGAGATCGAGGTCGAGGACGTCTTCGAGAACCAGGGCGCGCAGCTCGTGCGCGAGGTCGCCACGTCGACGAACGACGTCGCGGGCGACGGCACGACCACGGCCACCGTACTCGCGCAGGCCATCGTCCGCGAGGGGCTGCGGAACGTGGCCGCCGGCGCGAACCCGATGGCGCTCAAGCGCGGCATCGAGAAGGCGGTCGAGGCGGTCGTCGAGGACCTCAAGTCGCAGTCGAAGTCGGTCTCGGGCAAGGAGGACATCGCCAGGGTGGCCGCCGTCTCCTCGCGTGAGCGCGAGATCGGCGACGTGATCGGCGACGCGATCGAGAAGGTCGGCAAGGACGGCGTGGTGAACGTCGAGGAGGGGCAGACCCTCGGCCTCGAGCTCGAGTTCACCGAGGGCATGCAGTTCGACAAGGGCTACCTGTCGCCGTACATGATCACCGACGCCGAGCGGATGGAGGCGGTGCTCGAGGATCCCTACATCCTCGTCGCCAACCAGAAGATCGGCGCCGTCAAGGATCTGCTGCCGGTGCTCGAGCAGGTGATCCAGTCCGGTCGCCCGCTGCTGATCGTGGCGGAGGACGTCGAGGGCGAGTCGCTCGCGACGATCGTCGTCAACAAGCTGCGTGGCACCTTCCAGGCCGTCGCCGTCAAGGCGCCGGGCTTCGGCGACCGCCGCAAGCGGATGCTCGAGGACATCGCCATCCTCTCCGGCGGCGAGGTCATCACCGAGGAGATGGGCCTCAAGCTCGAGAACACCAAGCTCTCCCAGCTCGGCCGGGCCCGCCGCGTCGTCGTCGACAAGGACGCGACGACGATCATCGACGGCGCCGGTGAGACCGACGCCATCAAGGGCCGGATCAAGCAGCTGAAGGCCGAGATCGAGAACACCGACTCCGACTTCGACCGCGAGAAGCTCCAGGAGCGGCTCGCGAAGCTGTCGGGCGGCGTCGCGGTCGTCAAGGTCGGCGCTGCCACCGAGACCGAGATGAAGGAGAAGAAGCACCGCGTCGAGGACGCCCTGCAGGCGGCCCGTGCGGCGCTCGAGGAGGGTCAGGTCCCCGGCGGCGGCGTCGCGCTCATCAACGCGGCGCAGGCCGTGCGCGACGGCGTGCTCGAATCGCTGGAGGGCGACGAGAAGACCGGCGCACAGATCATCCTGCGCTCGCTCGAGGAGCCGCTCCGCCAGTTGGCCCACAACGCGGGCCTGGAAGGCTCGGTCGTCGTCCAGCAGGTGCGTTCGGCCGAGAAGGGCTGGGGCCTGAACGTCGAGACCGGCGAGGTCGAGGACCTGCTCAAGTCCGGCATCGGCGATCCGACGATGGTGACGCGCTCGGCGCTCCAGAACGCGGCGTCGATCGCGAAGAACATCCTCACCACCGAGGCCGTCGTGGCCGAGGCGCCCGAGAAGGCCGGCGCCGGCATGGGCGGCGGCGGCGGCATGCCCGACATGGGCGGGATGATGTAACGAGCCTCCGGGCTCCGTCGTACGCGAAGGGCCGGCGCGAGCCGGCCCTTCGTCGTTCCGGCGGGGAGGAACAAAAGCGAAGCGGCGTCCGGGGAGACGCCGCTTCGGGGATCTGGGGGTGGGAGGTGGTGTAGCTGCTCTATCGGTACGGCCCGACCCGACCTTTAGCCCGGAGCCAGCGGGGTGCACGAACTTCACTCGAACGAGGGACGGAGCCTCCCGTTGCTCAGAATCCGTACCGCTGCTCCTGCCAGTAGTCGGCGTCGTTGTGGTAGCCGTACCGCTCCCAGAAGCCGGGCCGGTCGACGGCGGAGAGCTCGAGCGCGCGCAGCCACTTGGCGCTCTTCCAGAAGTACCTCGACGGCACGACGAGGCGCACCGGCCACCCGTGCTCGGGCGTCAGGGGGGCGCCGTCGGCCTCGTAGACGACCAGGGCGCTCGCGTCCTCGAGCGCGGCGAGCGGCAGGTTCGAGGTGAACCCCTGCTCGGCGTGCGCGACGACGAAGCGGGCGCTGCCCTTCGGCCGGCAGAGCGCCGCGAGCTCGCGCCAGTGGACGCCCTTGAAGCGCGCGTCGAAGCGGCTCCAGCGGGTGACGCAGTGGATGTCGGTCGTGACCTCCGTCGCGGGCAGGTCCTTGAGCTCCGCGAGCGTCAGCTCCAGCGGCTCCTCGACCTCGCCGCCGACCTGGAGGCGCCACGTGCCGAGGTCGGCGTCGGGGACGTCGCCGGCGTGCAGGACCGGCCATTTCTCCGTCAGGTACTGCCCGGGCGGCAGCCGCGCCGGGTCGTACCCGGCCTGGCGCACCTTGTCCTCTGCCTTCGAACGGAAGAGCGGCACCGGCTCCTACACTAGTCGTCGTGGAGATCGCCGCCCGTGAGCGGGCCTGTCTGCGCGTCGCCGGCCCGGACGCCTGCGACTACCTGCAGCGCATGGTGTCGAACGACGTCGCCGCGTTGCAGGCGGGAGCCGCCTGTCCGGCGCTGCTGCTGACGCCGAAGGCGCGCGTGATCGCCCCGCTCGTCGTCTGGCGGCGCGGCGACGCGGACTTCCTGGTGCTCACCGAGCCGGAGCTCGGCGAGGCGGTGCGCGGCGCGCTCCTGCGGTTGCGGCTGCGGGCGCGGTGCGAGGTAGAGCCCGAGCAGCATTCGTCGGTGCTCGTCTTCGCGGCCCCCGCCGGCGGCCTCGGGTTCGCGACCGACTTCCCTGGGGCACTCGAGGTGCTGGACTCGGACCTCGATCCGACCCTCGACCCCGAGGAGCTCGAGCTGCGCCGGATCGAAGCCGGCGTCCCCCGTTGGGGCCGCGAGATCGATGACCGCGTCCTGCCCGCAGAGGCCGGCCTCGACCGGACGCACGTCAGCTTCTCGAAGGGCTGCTATCCGGGTCAGGAGCCGGTGGCGCGGCTGCACTACCGGGGCCACCCGAATCGCGGGCTGCGCGTGCTCGAGCTCGAACACCTGCCGGAGCCGGACGCGGAGCTGCGGTACGACGGCAGGAGCGTGGGGCGCGTGACGAGCGCGGCGAGGCGAGCGAACGGCTCCGTCGTTGCCCTGGCCTACGTGCGCAGGGAGGTGCCGGAGGGCGCGCCCTTCGAGCCCGTGCATGCCCCGGCTTGAGCCGGCGCCCTGGTGGACTGTCCGCCGCGCGCAGAACCTGAAGCCGGCCACGTATCGCTGCCCGCTCTGCGGCCACCGCCTGCACGCGATGAGCCCGCACGTGCTGCTCTCGCCGGAGGGCGACGGGAGCCGGCGCCGCCACGCACACGCCGAGTGTGCCGCGGCCGCCCGTCGCGACGGGCGCCTGCCGAGCTACGACGAGTGGCGCAAGACGCAGCCGCGCCGGCCGGGCCTGCTCGCGCGGCTGCTGGCCCGGCGCTGACCGCGGCTACACTGTCGCGTCCCAGGCGCCCGTAGCTCAGGGGATAGAGCGCTGCCCTGCGGAGGCAGAGGTCGCATGTTCGAATCATGCCGGGCGCACCTCACGTCACGGACCGGCGACTCCTCGCGGCCGGCGGAGCCGGCCCTCCGCAGCGCCTCGGCCCGCTGACGGCACGCTCCGGCGGGGGGCGGTGGCCCGCCCCCCGCCGCCCTCTTCAGCCGGCGAGCGGCTCGCCGGTCTCGAGCAGGGTCTTGAGGCCGCTCAGGACCATCATCCAGCCCGCGCCCGAGACGCTCAGGGCCGTCTTCGGAGCAGCCTCGAGCCGGTCGTGGATCACGGTCAACTTCGAGAAGCCTCCGTCCTGCGGCTCGATCTCCCACGTCACGCGGCTCTCCTCCTCGGCCGCCATCTCCGGGTCGTACAGCGAGCGCCAGCCGTGGACGAGCCGCCGCGGAGGGTCGTACTCGTACGTCGGCGAGTCGCCCCACACCTGGCCCTCCGGCCCGAGCGAGCGGTGGCCGGACTCGGTGTTCTCGATGCGCGCGCCGTAGAAGTACTGCGCCGTGAACTCCGGCTTCGTGATCGCCTCCCAGATCGCCTCCGGGCTCGCCTTGATGAAGACCTGGTAGATCTGAGTCGCCGTCTGGGTCATCGTGCTCATGTCGCCTCCTCGAGCGTCGTCTTGAGGGTCGCGAGCGCCGAGACGCGGCGCTCGCTGTACTTGTCGATCCAGCGGTCGTGGATCAGCCGGATCGGGAGCGGGTTGAGGAAGTGCAGCTTCTGCCGGCCCGACCGGCGCGGGACGACCAGGCCCGCCTCCTCGAGCACCCGCAGGTGCTTCATTACGCCGAAGCGCGTCATCTCCAGCTCCGACTCGAGCTCCGTCAGCGTGCGGCCGTCACGCTCGTAGAGCCGGTCGAGCAGATGCCGGCGAGTCGGATCCGCCAGGGCCCTGAAGACACGGTCGTCGTCGTCCACGCGGCGCATATTATGTGACCACAGAGTCACATGTCAAGCTGCCACAATCGGCGCGTGCCGCTGTTCCTCTCCGAGGCCGACGTCGCCGAGCTGCTGTCGCCGGCGGAGGCGGTCGAAGCGATCGAGGCGTGCTTCCGCCGGCTGGCCGCCGGCAGCGTCGAGAACCGGCCCCGCTACCGGCTCGGGCTCGCGGGCGGGACGCTCGCGGTCATGGCCGCCTCGGACCTCGAGCTCGGCTACGCCGGAGCCAAGGTGTACGCCGGCTTTCGCGGCGGCGCCTCCTTCGCCGTCCTGCTCTTCCGCGCCGGCGCGCCCGAGCTCGTGGCGGTGCTGGAGGCGGACGCGCTCGGGCGGCTGCGCACGGGCGCGGCCAGCGGCGTCGCGGCGCGTCATCTCGCCCGGCCCGGCGCCGAGAGCCTCGGCGTCATCGGCTGCGGCAAGCAGGCCGACACGCAGCTCGCCTGCATCCGCGCCGCGCTGCCCGGGCTCGAGAGGATCGTCGCCTACTGCCGCACCGAGGCGACGCTGCGCGACTTCTGCGAGCGCCACGGCGCCGAGGCGGGCGAGAGCCACCGCGACGCGGCGGAGTGCGACGTGGTCGTCACCGTCACCACGTCCCCCGACCCCGTGCTTCGCGGCGAGTGGCTGCGCGCAGGCGCGCTCGTCTGCGCCGTGGGTGCGAACGACGGGCGGCGCCGCGAGCTCGACAACGTCGTGCTCGAGCGCGCGGCCTTCGTCTGCTGCGACTCCGTGGCGGACGCGCGGCTCGAGTCTGCCGACCTGATCGAGCCGGTGGAGACGGGTGTGCTGGACTGGCTCGAGGTACACGAGCTCCAGGAGGTCGTCGCCGGCGAGACGAGCGGCCGGCAGCTCGACGACGACGTCGTCGTCTTCAAGTCGAACGGCCTCGCCGCGTGGGACGTCGCCGCGGCCGCCGCGGTCGTCGAGCGCGCGCGGGAGCGCGGCGCCGGTCGCCCCCTCTAGCGGGAGAAGGCTTCGCGCGCCGACTCGACGTCCTGCTCGCCGAGCGAGCGGATGACGTCGGGACGGTCGAGCAGCCGCGCCTGCTGCTGCGACGTGAGCCGGTTCTGGACGTAGCGGTCGGCGAGGATCTCGTCGACGCGCCGACCGCGGGCGTGCTCGCGCATCAGGTACGCGGCGACCTGCTCCTCGACCGAGCTACGCGCGAAGAGGAAGGAGAACGGATTCCTCAGGGAGCTGCGCAGGCGGAGCACCGCGCGATTGTACGCGCCGCGTGGAGCCTCAGCGCGAAGCCGCCGCGCGCGGCCACCTCAGGTTCGCGTCCGGGATCGGGTCGCCGTGGGGGTCGTGCGTCGGGAACCCGAGGGCGCGGTCGATGCGCGTCTCCAGCTCCTCGGAGATGACGTGCTCGAGTCGGTCGGCCTCGTCGTGGACGTCCTCGACGTCGACCCCGAGCGTCTCGGCGAGGTAGAGCTCGAGCAGCCGGTGATGGCGGATCACCTCGACCGCGACGCGCTCGCCGGACGCCGTCAGCGCGACGCCGCGGTAGGGCGCGTGCTCGGCGAGCCCCAACGCGGCGAGCTTCTTGACCATCGCGCTCGCGGAGGCCGCCGACACGCTCTGCGCCCGGGCGAGCGACGTCACCGAGACCCGCCCGTCGGCCTGCGCGAGCTTGTAGATCTCGCGCAGGTAGTGCTGGATCGCCTCGGTCAGCGGCTCCCGCGACACCGCCCAAGTCTACGCCGCTAGTGTCCCGGCGCTCCATGCTCGTTCGCATCGGCTTCAGCGCGGATCCCGACGACGCCTTCATGTTCTGGGGCCTCGCGTCGGGCACGGTCGACCCTCGCCGGTTCGACTTCGAGCCGGTGACGGAGGACATCCAGACGCTCAACGAATGGGCGCTCGAAGGGAGGCTCGAGGTCACCGCCATCTCGCTCGCGACCTACCCCCTCGTCCAGGAGCAGTACGTCCTGCTGCCGCACGGCGCGAGCATGGGCTCCGGCTACGGGCCGGTGGTCGTGGCGCGCGAGAAGCTGTCGCTCGAAGAGTTGCGCGCGGAGCAGATCGTGGTGCCGGGCAAGCTGACGACCGCCTTCCTCGTGCTGAAGATGGCGCTCGGCGGCGAGTTCGACTGCCGCGTCCTGCCGTTCGACCGGATCCTGCCGGAGGTGGCGTCGGGCGCGGCGCGGGCGGGGCTGCTCATCCACGAAGGCCAGCTCACCTACGGCGACTCGGGGCTGGCCAAGTGCGTCGACCTCGGCGAATGGTGGCTGCTCGAGACGGGGCTGCCGCTCCCGCTCGGCGTGAACGTCGTCCGGCGAGACCTCGACCGGGATCTGACCCGCGAGCTGTCGGAGGTGCTGTACGAGTCGATCATGGCATCGCTCGCGCACCGCGACGAGGCGCTCGACTTCGCGCTCGGGTTCGGGCGAGGGCTCGACGGGGAGCGCGGCGACCGCTTCATCGACATGTACGTGAACGGCCTGACCTGCGACTACGGCGAGGAGGGCCGGCAGGCGGTGCGCGAGCTGCTCGCGCGCGCGGAGGCCGTCGGCGCGTACGACCGCCCCGTGCAGGTTCAATTCGTGGAGTGACCCGCGCAGTCGTCCTCGCTGGCGTCCGTACGCCGATCGGGCGCTACGGCGGCGCCCTCGCGGGCGTGCGGCCGGACGACCTCGCCGCGCTCGTGATCCGCGAGGCGGTCGCGCGGTCCGGCGTGCCGGCGGAGCAGATCGAGGACGTCTACTTCGGCGCCGCCAACCAGGCAGGCGAGGACAACCGCAACGTCGCCCGGATGGGCGCGCTGCTCGCAGGCCTGCCGGACTCCGTCGCCGGGGTCACCCTGAACCGCCTCTGTGCGTCCGGTCTCTCGGCCGTCGCGGCCGCGTGCCACGCCGTCGTCGCCGGCGACGGCGACCTCTTCGTCGCCGGCGGCGCCGAGTCGATGAGCCGCGCGCCGCTCGTCACCGCGAAGCCCGACAAGGGCTTCCCGCGCGGCGACCGCACGATGTACGACACCACCCTCGGCTGGCGCTTCACCAACCCGCGGCTCACCGAGATGTTCCCGCCCGAGGCGATGGGCGAGACCGGCGAGAACGTCGCGGAGCGGTGGAAGGTCTCCCGCGAGGACCAGGACGCGTTCGCGCTCGCGTCGCAGCGGCGCTGGGCGGCGGCCGCCGACGCCGGACGCTTCGACGACGAGCTGGTCGCGGTCGGCGAGGTGAGCCGCGACGAGCATCCCCGTCCGGACACGACGCTCGAGAAGCTCGCGAGCCTGAAGCCGGCGTTCCGGCAGGACGGCACCGTCACCGCCGGCAACTCGTCGGGACTGAACGACGGCGCCGCCGCGCTCGTGATTGCCTCGGAGGAGAAGGCGCGGGAGCTCGGGGCCGCGCCCCTCGGCACCTTCGTCGGCAGCGCCGTGGCCGGCGTCGACCCGCGCGTGATGGGCATCGGGCCGATCCCCGCGGTGCGCAAGCTGCTCGGCCGGATCGGTCTCGACGCGTCGTCGCTCGACCTGGTCGAGCTGAACGAGGCGTTCGCATCGCAGAGCCTCGTCGTCGTGCGCGAGCTCGGCCTCGACCCCGAGAAGGTGAACGTGAACGGCGGCGCGATCGCCGTCGGCCACCCGCTCGGGATGAGCGGCGCGCGCCTCGTCGTCTCGCTCCTGCACGAGCTCCGCCGGCGCGGCGGGCGCTACGGCCTCGCGACGCTCTGCGTCGGCGTCGGGCAAGGGCAGGCGGCGCTCTTCGAGCGGGCCGAGCCCTTGGCCCCGTAGTCGGCGAGCGGGTCGAGCCCTACGCGATCGGCGGCCTGATGTAGATCACGCCCTCGTGCTTGATCGGCACGAAGGGCGCGCCGAGATCCAAGATCAGACTCTCGACGTAGCCGAACAGCTCGTTGCCGCCGTCCGCGCACGGCACCTCGATCCCGACGTCGTTCTGCGTCCGCGCGGCGACCCCGTGCTCCCGCAACAGCGCCAGGAGCCGGTCGCGGTCGGGGATCCTCGCCGCCTCGACCTGGATCGTGTTCGGCATACCAGCTCCTCTCTCGGGTCCCGCGCCTGGCTCCGGATCTGCCCCGCGGCCGCCGGCGGGAAACGCGCGCCCGGCTGCACGATTCCGTTTCTGCGCACGGCGCCGGACCCCTGCCAACGGGTATTTTCCGCCCGTGGCCATCGCAGCGGGACAGGAGTACGGCCTCTTCATCGACGGCGAGATCGTCGAGCCGGCGTCCGGCGAGTTCCGCGACCTCGCCGAGCCCGCCACGGGCGAGCCGCTGGCGAAGGCCGCGATGGCCGGCGAGGCGGACGTCGACCGCGCCGTCGAGGCCGCGCGCGCCGCGCTCGATGGGCCCTGGGGCCGCACGCCGCCGAACGAGCGGTCGCGCCTGCTGCACGCGCTGGCGGACGCCGTCCAGGCGAACCGGAAGGAGCTCGCGGAGCTCGAGGCCCGCAACGTCGGCAAGGCCATCTCCTCGGTGAAGGCCGAGGTCGCGGGCGCGAGCGAGAACTTCCGCTTCTTCGGCTCGGTCGCCGGCTCGATCGCGGGTCGCTCGAGCCCGGTCGGCGGCTCGCTGCTCACGTACTCGCTCAAGGAGCCGGTCGGGGTCTGCGCGCAGATCGTGCCGTGGAACTACCCGCTGCTGATGGCGACCTGGAAGCTCGCCCCGGCGCTCGCCGCCGGCTGCCCCGTCGTGCTGAAGCCGGACCCGCAGACGCCGCTGAGCGTCCTGCGCCTCGCCGAGCTCGCAGCGGAGCTCGGCTTCCCGGCCGGCTCGATCAACGTGGTTCCCGGCGGCGGCCCCACCACCGGCTCCTACCTCGTCAAGCACCCGGGCGTCGACAAGGTCGCCTTCACCGGCTCGACCAGGACCGGCGGGGAGATCATGCGGCTCTGCTCGGAGCCGATCAAGCGAGTGACCCTGGAGCTCGGGGGCAAGAGCCCGAACCTCGTCTTCGCCGACGCGAACCTCGACGACGCGATCCCCAGCTCCGTCTGGTCGATCTACTACTCGGCCGGTCAGAGCTGCGAGGCCCGCTCGCGCGTGCTCGTCGAGCAGCCCCTCTACGAGGAGTTCGTCTCCCGGTTCGCCGAGCATGCGCAGGCGCTGAAGGTGGGGGACCCGCTCGATCCCGAGACGCAGGTCGGCTCGCTCATCTCGACCGCGCACCGCGAGCGCGTGCACTCGTTCGTCGAGCAGGGCGTGGCGGAAGGTGCCGAGGTCGTGAGCGGCGGCGAGCCCGGCGACGGCAACGGCGCGTTCTACCCGCCCACCGTCCTCGCGAAGGTCGAGAACCGCATGAGCGTGGCGCAGGAGGAGATCTTCGGCCCGGTCGTGACGGTGATCCCGTTCCAGGACGAGAAGGACGCGATCCGGATCGCGAACGACGTCCGCTACGGCCTCTTCGCCACCGTCTGGACCGGCGACCCCGCGCGCGGCCACCGTGCCGCACGCGCGATCAAGTCGGGGATGGTGGGGATCAACATGCCGTTCACGGCCTTCCCCGGGATTCCCTTCGGGGGCTACAAGCAGTCCGGCTTCGGGCGCGAGCTGTCGATCGACGCGCTCGAGCTGTATCTCGAGACGAAGGCCGTCCTCTTCTCCACGAGCCCGAAGCCGTTCAACCCGTTCGGCCTCTGAGCGTCCGGGGCGGCCGCTGACGCGGGCCCACCCGCGCGTGCGCGGCGGCTACGGGCCGCGGTACGCGAGCCTCGTGCTCGGCCTCTTCCTGTTCGCGATCGGGATCGTGCTCGTGCTCGAGTCCAGGCTGGGCCTGTCGCCGTGGGACGTCCTGAACCAGGGCCTCGCGAGGCACACGCCCCTCTCGTTCGGGATGGCGAACGTCGCGGTTGCCCTCGTCGTCCTGCTCGTCGCGTGGTCGCTCGGCGGCCCGCCGGGAGTCGGGACGGTGGCGAACGCGGTGCTCGTCGGGTCGTTCATCCAGGGTCTCACCTCCGTCGGCGCGGTGACCGACCTCTCGCAGCACGGGCTGTCGATCCGGATCCCGCTGCTCGTGCTCGGGATCGGGCTCATCGGGCCGGCGAGCGCCTTCTACATCGGCGCGGATCTCGGCGCCGGGCCGCGCGACACGCTCATGCTCGTGGGCGCCCGCCGCACGAGCTCCCGCGTGGGCATCGTGCGGGCGACGCTCGAGCTCGGCGCGCTCGTCTGCGGGATCCTCCTCGGCGGCACGTTCGGCGTCGGCACCGTGGCCTTCGCGCTGCTCGTCGGCCCGGTCGTCGAGGCGTCGTTTGCGCTGCTCGCGCGCTCGCCGCTCGCGGCTCCTCTACCCGGCGGTCCCGCGCTATCGCCGCAGCGACAGCGCCGCTCCGACCGCCAGCAGGACGATTCCGAAGAGTCTCGGCCAGTGCAGCGCGATGCGCTCGGAGCCGAACAGGCCCCAATGGTCGATCGCCGCGCCCATCAGGAGCTGGCCCGCGATGAGGATCCCCACCGTCGCCGCGACGCCGACGCGCGGGCCCGCGTAGGTGACCGTGAACACGATCAGCAGGCCCATGACGCCGCCCAGCAGCATCCACCACGGCTGCTGCAGGGCCCGCGCGTAGCCGGCGAGGCTGTGGCGGACGAGGACCAGCGCCGCGCAGGCGAGCACTGCGGTCAGCAGGGTGGAGAAGCCGAGTGCCTGCAGCACCCCGATCCGCTCTCCGAGCCTCGACATGACGGCGACCTGCACGGAGCCGGCGACGCCGGCGGAGACGGCGAGTGCGGCGGCGAGCGCGCTCCCGGACACGGGCCTAGATTATCCCGGTGATCTTCCAGCCCGACCTGGAGACGATGCCGCGGACGGAGCTGGAGCGCCTGCAGCGGGAGCGGCTGCGCGAGCGCTTCGGCGTCGAGCTCGAGGCGCTGCCGGAGCAGCCGTTCGCGACGAAGGCCGACCTGCGCGACGCGTACCCGTTCGCGCTGCTGCGCGTGCCGCTCGAGCAGTGCGTGCGCATCCACGGCTCCTCCGGGACGCATGGGAAGCCGACGATCGTGGCCTACACGCGGAACGACGTCGCGCTCTGGGCCGACTGCTGCGCGCGGGCGGTCGCCGCCGCCGGCGGCGGCCCCGGCACCGTCGTCCACGTCGCCTACGGGTACGGGCTCTTCACCGGCGGCCTCGGCCTCCACTACGGCGCCGAGCGTCTCGGCTGCACCGTCGTCCCCGCCTCCGGCGGCAACACGCCACGGCAGGCGCAGTTGCTGGCCGACCTCGGCGGGGAGATCCTCTGCTGCACCCCGAGCTACGCGCTCGCGATCGCCGACCACGTGGCGGAGCCGGCGCAGCTCCGGCTGCGGGCCGGCATCTTCGGCGCCGAGCCGTGGACGGAGGGATTGCGGGAGGCGGTCGAGCAGGCTCTCGGCCTGACGGCGCTCGACATCTACGGCCTGTCCGAGATCGTCGGGCCGGGGGTCTCGGCGGAATGCTTCGAGGGGCGCGACGGCGCGCACGTGAACGAGGACCACTTCCTCGTCGAGGTGGTGGAGCCGCAGACCGGGGAGCCGCTGCCCGACGGGGAGGTCGGGGAGCTCGTCTTCACGACGCTGACGAAGGAGGCGCTGCCGTTCCTGCGCTACCGCACCGGCGACCTCGCCTCGGTCACTCGTGAGCCCTGCGTGTGCGGCAGAACGCTCGCCCGCATGTCACGCGTCGTCGGGCGCACGGACGACATGCTCGTCGTCCGCGGCGTCAACCTCTTCCCGAGCGAGATCGAGCGCACGCTGCTCGCGACTCCCGAGCTGGCGCCGCACTACCAGCTCGTCGTCGCGCGGCCCGGGCGCCTCGACGAGCTGACGGTGCTGGCCGAGCTGCGCGAGGGCGAGCGAGGCGGCGAGCGGCTGAGCGCGCTCGTGGCGGAGCGGCTCGGGCGCGCGCTCGGCGTGACGGCGCGCGTCGAGCTCGTCGCGCCCGGGGCGATCCCGCGCAGCGAAGGGAAGGCGCTGCGCATCCTCGACCAACGGGGCTAGAGGATCAGGCGGCGCTCGGGTCGCCCTGCCAGAGGTGGAAGGCGTTGCCCTCGCTGTCCTTGCAGGCCGCGAACCAGCCGTGGCCGGGCACCGGTGACTTCTCCCCCGCCTCGCCGCCCAGCTCGCGCACCTGCCCGCTCGAGCCCTCGATGTCGTCGGTGTCGAAGTAGAAGTTCGGGTGGCCGGAACGGCTTTCCGCCGGGAAGACGGCGGCGCCGGCATTGCCGCCCGCCTGCGCCATCCGGTAGTCCATCTCCGGCATCCCCTCGCCGAACTGCCACCCGAACAGCCCGCTCCAGAAGCGCTGGGCGCGGTCGACGTCCTCGGCCGGGAACTCGACGTGCACAACCTCTCCTGCTGCCATGGTGCCCCTCCTTCTCGTGTGGGGTTAGGCTCCCGCGAGCCCGCGAGCGAAAGGAAACCATGTACCGCGTGATCGCGCTGTACGAGCAGGAGCCGGACGCCGACGCCTACGCCGAGCACGTGGAGGTCTGCCGGCGGGTCCCCCACGGCGTCTTCCGGCACGGCAAGGTGATCGGGGCGCCGATGGGCGAGCCGTCCCACGTCTACTACGCCGAGTGGGAGTTCGCCGACGAGGACGCCTTCCGCACCGCGACCCGAAGCGACGAGTTCATGGCGAGCGGCAAGGACGCGTACAAGCGCGGCTTTCCGCAGCCGCACATCGAGTTCCTCGAGCTGAGCTGACGCCGCGCGGGCGACTGGGACCCCGACCGGCTAGGGGCCGAAGCTGGGAGGCCGCCGCTCGCGCACGGCCTGTACGCCCTCGACGACGTCGGGGCCGGTCATGTCGAGGAACTCGAGCGCCAGTGACGTGTCGAAGGCAGGACCGGCGGCGCGCAGCCAGTTGTTCAGCGCGAGCTTGGTATGCGAGATGGCTGTCTGCGAGCCTGCAGCGAGGCGGCGCGCGAGCGCGAGCGCCCGCTTCTCGAGCTCGTCGGCAGGCACGCAGAGCGAGACGAGGCCCAGCCGCTCCGCCTCCTCCCCGCCGACGGGCTCGCACAGGAGCAGGTGGTACTTCGCCTTCGCCATCCCGCATAGCAGCGGCCAGACGAGCGCCGCGTGGTCGCCGGCCGCGACGCCGAGCCGCGTGTGGCCGTCGACGATGCGCGCCGAGGGCGCGACGACGCTGATGTCGGAGAGCAGGGCGACTGCGAGGCCCGCGCCGACGCAGGGCCCGTCGACCGCCGCGACGATCGGCTTGCCGCAGTCGACCATGTTGTAGACGAGGTCGCGCGCCTCCCTGAAGACGCGCGTGCGCGTCTCCCAGTCGCTCGCGATCTTCTCGACGAGTGCGAGGTCACCGCCGGAGCTGAAAGCACCGTCGGCACCGCGTACGAGAACCACGCGAGTCTCCGGATCCCGGTCGACGACCTGCCAGATACGCGCGAGCTGACCGTGCGCCTCCTGCCCGACCGCGTTCAGCTTGCCCGGATTGCGCAGCGTGAGACGGAGGATCCAGCGCTCCGGTCGGTCGAGCTCGAGACTCGTGAACTCGTCGTACACGTGGCGGAGACTAACCTCTGCCTCGCCCGCGCCTCGCGGGGCGTCGGCGAGGGCCTGCGGGCGTTCGTCGAGAAGCGGCAGCCGCCCTTCGAAGGCAGATAGGCCCTTCGGCCTATCGACGCGGGCCCCCGCCTCGTGCAGGCTACGCGGGGCAGCATGCGCAAGCTCATCGGGGGTCTGGTCGTCCTGGCGGCTGCGGGGTGCGCGGCCTCGTTCGCGGGTGCTGCGCGCGCCGAGACGTCTCCGAGCGTCTTCGCCGGGGCCGGCATGTTCGTCGACGACCCGCGGAACTTCCCGGGCCCGTGGGCGCTCGCCGACCGGCTGCAGGCCGCCCACTTCCGCTGGGTCGCGTTCCGCGTGAACGACGGGGTGGTCGGCGCGGAGCTCGACCCGATGTGGGTGGAGGTTTTCCGCGCCCACGGGCTCGCGGTCGGCGGCTGGGGCATCGAGAGGAGGCACCCGCTGATCGACGCGGTGATCGCCGACCAGGCCGTGAAGGCGTACCGGCTCGACTTCTACATCGCGAACGCCGAGCGTTCGTACGAGCGGACGAGAGGCGGCGGTTGGCGCTCGTCGACGTTCGTGCGCACGTTCCGCTCGCTCGAGCCGGGGCTGCCCGCCGCCCTCGTCACCTACGGCGGCGCACCGGCGCCGTTCGTGATTCCGATCGACTACGCGTCGTGGCGCAACGCCGGCTTCGACTTGCTGCCCGAGGCCTACTACAACCAGTACCGGGTCTACCGCCCCGACCGCACGGTGGCGCACGCGTTGCGCGCCGGCTGGCCGCTCGGTCGCGTGCACCCCGTCATCGGCGTCTACCACCACTATCCGGCCGCCAACTACGTGCCGCTGCTGCAGAACCTCGGGACGCACGGCTTCTCGGTGTTCCTCGCCGACCAGGCGAAGCCGAGCGACTACGACGCGCTCGCCCCGCTCGCGGCCGCGGCCGGCTGACCCTTGTAGGGTCCCGCGATGGCCGAGGTCGAGGTCACGCGCGACGGAGCCGTCCAGACGATCACGCTCAACCGGCCCGACGTGCTCAACGCGTTCGACCGCGCGCTCCACGACGCGCTGCGCGAGGCGCTGAAGGCGGCCCGCGACCCGGAGGTGCGCGCCGTCGTCGTCACCGGCGCCGGCCGCGGCTTCTCGGCGGGCCAGGACCTGACGGAGTTCGGCGAGGCGCCCGACGTCGGCGACGCGCTGCGCGCGACCTACCACCCGAACGTGCTGGCCATCCGCGCGCTCGAGAAGCCGGTGCTCGCTGCCGTCAACGGCGTGTGCGCGGGCGCCGGCGTCTCCCTCGCCTGCGCGTGCGACATCCGCGTCGCCGCCGACTCCGCCGCCTTCGTCCCCGGCTTCGTCGGCATCGGCCTCGTCCCCGACTCCGGCGGCACGTACTTCCTGCACCGGCTGCTCGGCGCCTCCCGCGCCTTCGAGTGGATGTCCTCGAACCGCCGCCTCACTGCGGTCGAGGCGCACGCCTGGGGGCTCGTGTCCGAGGTGGTGGAGAGCGCGGCGCTGCCGGGGCGGGCGGCGGAGCTGGCCGCGTTCTACGCAGCGCTCCCGACCCGTGCGGTCGGGATGACGAAGCGGCTGTTCGACCACGCCGACACGGCGACGCTCGAGGAGCAGCTCGAGCTCGAGGCGCAGCTGCAGGCGGCGGCGGCCCGGAGCGACGACTTCCGTGAGGGCGTCGCGGCCTTCCTCGAGAAGCGCCCACCGAGCTTCAGCGGTCGCTGAGCAGCTCGAGCACCTCGCCCTCGTCCGGCCACCGGTGCTCCTGCTGCTTGGAGAAGATCGTCGCCCCGTCGCGCACGACGTCGAACTGGCTCTTCTCGCCCTCGCGAGCCGCCGCGTCGAACCCGTGCTGCTTCAACTCGGCCGCGAGACTCGCGGCCCGGCGGTCGTACCCGCTTCAGACGGGGCAGTAGAAGATCTCGACGCGCACGCAGAGGAGACTCGCAGAAGCGGGCCGCGCTACGCAAACCCTCGGCCAGACCGGTCTGTCCCGGGTGGTATCCTCGGGGCGTGAGCGGCGCGCTCGAACCGCTGGAGCCGAGGCAGCGGATCCTGGAGAGCGCCTACGACCTCTTCTCCCGCCGCGGCATCCGGGCCGTCGGGGTCGAGGAGGTGATCGAGCGCGCCGCCGTCGCCAAGGCGACGCTCTACCGGCATTTCCCCTCGAAGGACGAGCTCGTGCTGGCCTTCCTGCGCCGGCGCGAGGAGCTCTGGACGCACGAGTGGGTCGAGGACGAGGCGCGACGCAGAGGCGGAACGCCCGAGGAGTCGCTGCTCGCGATCTTCGACCTCTTCGACGAGTGGTTCCACGGCGACGGGTTCGAGGGCTGCTCGTTCGTCAACGTGCTCCTCGAGACGGCCGACCTCGAGCATCCCGTCGGCCGCGCGAGCGCGACGCATCTCGAGAACATCCGCGGCGTCCTGCGCACGCTCGCGAGCGAGGCGGGACTGCGGGACGTCGACGAGTTCGCCCTCTCCTTCCACATCCTGATGAAGGGCTCGATCGTGCAGGCCGCCGAGGGCGACCGCGACGCGGCGAAGCGAGCCCAGGCGATGGCGCGGCTCGTCATCGACCGGCACCGCTAGCCGCGACGCCGCCTCGCAAGAACTACTCGAACGGTGGTGTTGGCGAGCGGCGCAACGTCCTACGCTCCTGAGGGATGGGCTGCGGCGTGTGCGCGCCCGATGGTGAACTCAGCGACCGAAGGAGCAGCGTGCGAGTCAGGGTCTCGGATCCACAGCGGCTGCGACAGCTGGTCGACTACCTCGCTTTCGATCCGACCGTCGTCGTGACGCAGCTCTCCGAGGACGAGCTCGAGGTCGCGTTCGTCGGTTCTCTGAGCACGACCGGGCAGGCGATGGAGACGGAGCTCCGTCTGCGTGCGTGGCTCGTCGCGCACGCGGACGTGATCGTCACGATGAGCGAGTAGCAGGCGGCTCCGCTAGATCGTCTTGAACTGCTCGAACGGCTGGCGGCAGCTCTCGCAGTAGCGGAGCGAGCGGCACGGCGTCGGGCCGAAGATGTTCTCGAGCCGCGTGCGCGTGGAGCTGCAGTAGGGACAGCGGAAGACGCTCGCCTGCAGCTGGACGAGGGCCGGCGCCGCCACCTCGCGCGGGGCCGGCGGTGCGAACCCGGCGGCACGGAGCTTCTCGCGTCCCGCCGACGTGATCTTGTCGGTCGACCAGGAGTCGTCGGAGACCACGCGCACCTCCGGCTCGTAGCCGAGCTCCGCGACCTTGTCCTCGAGCGCCCGCTTCATCATCTCGAGCGCGGGGCAGCCGAGGAAGGTCGGCGTGAACTCCACCCGGACGCGTCCCTCCTGGACGTCGACCGAACGGATGACGCCGAGCTCGACCAGGGAGACGACGGGGATCTCCGGGTCGGGGATGTCCTCGAAGGCCTCCCAGACCTGCTCGGCGCTCACCACTGCGCGCCCGCCGGCGCCGATCGCCGCACCATCGTCATCTCGTCGTGCAGCTCCCGGAACGCCTCGTCGCTCGAGCCGCGCTCGACCGCGTCGACGACGTCCCGCCCGGCGCGGGCCGCGAGCGCTCCGCGCCGGCTCGCCGGCAGCACGCCGAGCGCGTAGGGCCAGAGCTCGTCGACCGCCGCTCGGAACCGTGGCGTCGCGCCGAGGCGCTCGCGCCACATCTCCGCGTGCATGCGGTGGTAGGCCTCCTCGCGGTTGATCTTCGCGGCGAGCCCCGCCACCCGCTCGTCGCCGGACTCCATCAGCGCCGCGATGCGGATCTCGTCGGCGAGCTCGTACAGCCAGCGCCGGGCGATCGCGTGCGCCCAGTCGAGGAGGCGCAGCTGCACCAGGGGGGCACACAGGTACCGCTCCGGCGAGCGGTCGAACGCGAGCGCGTCGGCGTCGTCCGCCAGCAGCTCGTAGACCGCGCGGGCGTGGCCGATCTCGTTCTGCGCGATCGACGAGAAGGCGACGTCCTCCTCGAGCAGCGGCGCGATCCCCGTCCACTCGGAGTCGCGCCAGCCGAGCACCAGCTCGTCGTC
Source organism: Actinomycetota bacterium (assembly GCA_039648875.1). Lineage (GTDB taxonomy): Bacteria > Actinomycetota > Thermoleophilia > Gaiellales > Gaiellaceae > Palsa-739. Next base: position 6,815 of record JBBWZD010000059.1, on the reverse strand, counting down.
AGCCAGCCCCAGAAGAAGCTCGTTCACGCGCCTCCTTCAGCCTCGCCTTGATGGAGTAGCCGTCGACGCGGCGGTACTTGAGGTCGAACTCGTCGGCCCAGTCGCCGACGGCGTGGATCGCCTCGCGCGGCACGAGCCAGAGCGCCGCCGACTCGCCGCGCCGGCCGTACTGCTCGCGCGCCCACGCCTCCGCGAACTCGGTGTCGGGTGCGACGACCGAGCCCGCGTGCTCGAACGCCTGGCCCTTGCGATCCTGGCGGAAGACCTCGAAGATCACGCGGCGAGCACCTCGCGCACCCACCGCTCCTGCTCGAGGAAGCGGCGCCGGAAAGCCAGCCGCTCCTCCGTCTTCGGGCCGTGGCCGGTGACGACCTGGCGCAGCTCGTCCCAGTCGGGCTCGCCGTACTCCCAGACGCCCTCGTCGTTCCGGCGCAGCTTCGGGTCCGGGATCTCGAGGCCGAGCTCGAGGATCTGCGGCACGTAGCCCTCCAGGAACTGCTGCCGCGCCTCCTCGTTCCCCTGCGACTTGATCCGCCACTGGAACATCGGGTCATCTCCCTTCGGGATCGGGTTCCCGTGGAATTGCATGAGCGGCGGCCACCAGCGGACGAGCGCCTCCTGCACCAGCTCGAACTGCTCGCGCGTGCCGGTCACGAGCGCGAGGATCACGTCGCGGCCGTGCAGGATGTGGAACGACTCCTCCCAGCAGATCTTCTTCATGATCCGCGCGTAGGGGGCGTAGGAGCACTTCAGCAGCGCCTTCTGGCTGATGATCGCCGCCGCGTCGACGAGCCAGGCGATCACGCCGACGTCGCCCCAGGTCTTCGTCGGGTAGTGGAAGACGTTGTGGAACTTCGCCTTGCCGGAGACGAGGTCGGCCAGGCACTGCTCGCGCGGCTTGCCGAGGTCCTCCACGACGCGGTAGATGAGCTGCGCATGCCCGACCTCGTCCTGCACCTTCGCCGTGAGCGCGAGCTTGCGCTGCAGCGTCGGCGCACGCAGGATCCACTCCCGCTCGGGCAGGACGCCCATCAGCTCGGAGTTGCCGTGCATCTCGATGAACTTGATCAGCTTCGCCCGGTACTCGTCGGGCAGCCAGTCGGTGGTCTCGACCTGCCCGCCGCCCTGGACGTACGCGAGGAATGCCTGCTCGTCGTGCGAGTGCTCGAGGGCCGCCATCCTGCTCCTTCCGAACGATCGTTAGGCTCGGAAGTGTAGATGTCCGCGAGGCGCATCGAGCTAACCCGCGCCGCCGCCCGCCTGTTTGCGCAGAAGGGCTACCACGGCACCTCGATCGGCGACCTCGCCGAAGCGCTGGGCGTGCAGAAGGGCTCGGTGTACGCGCACATCGAGTCGAAGGCCGATCTCCTCTGGGACGTCGCGCGCGAGGGCGCCGCGGCGTTCCACGCCGCGCTCGACGCGGTGCCGGACGAGGGCCTGGTGATCGCGCGGATCCGGGCGATGCTGCGCGCGCACCTGCGCGTCGTGGCCGAGCAACTCGACGTGGCCACGGTCTTCGTCCGCGAGTGGCGTTATCTCGAGGGCGAGCGGCGGGAGCAGTTCGTCGCGGAGCGCCGCCGCTACGAGGAGCGGGTTCGCGCGCTCTTCCGCGAGGGTCGCGAGCTCGGCGAGCTCCGCACCGACCTCGACGACGCGACCGCGGCGCTGCTCGCGCTCTCGGCGGCCAACTGGGCCTACACGTGGCTGCGTCCGAGCGCCGGGACGGACGAGCTCGCCGACCGCTTCACCGCCTTGCTACTGGACGGGATGCGCGGCTACTCATCCCGTTGAGTGTTTGGACACGGGCTGTACCGGCCATACCAGTTCGGTTACGGCCGGGTCGACCAAGGGAGACGAAGCATGCGGCGCATTGTCGTACTGATCAGCGTTGCCATCATGATTGGAGGCGCCGTCGCATCGGCGAGCTTCCACAGCGAACGACGTGCGCTCGAGCCGAACCGTCAGGGGCTCGAGGCCGCGGAAGGGACGGCGTCCGAGCCGACCGTCATTCCCGGCACCTTCCACAACAGCTTCGTGCCGCACGGCGCGTGCGGGACGGACACGATCCCCGTCACCGCCGGGATGACCTCGATCGCGGTCGTCGTCAACGCGACGGTGCCGACGAACGACATCGCGCTGACGCTCCTCGATCCCAGCGGAGCCTCGGTCGGTTCCTCGGACGCGGTGACGAGCCCCGAAGCCGTGGAGTACAGCGCCGCGTCGCTCGCGACCGGCAACTGGACGGCCAAGGTCTGCAACTCGCCGACGCCGGCCGTCGATGCCTTCGTGGAGCCGTACACCTACGACGGCAGCTACACGATCTCGAATACGCCGCTGCCGTCGACGGCCGTGCTGCCGCTGCCGGGCGTGCCCACGGCGAGTGCGGGCACTCCTGCTCCCACCTACGCCGCCGGCAGGCTCGTGTTCGCGCCGGAGACGATCATCGACCCGCAGCGGACGGAGGGCGAGCCGGTCAGCTTCTTCGCTCCCGACGGCAGCTACTGGGAGAGCGGCCCCTTCGGCACCTCCACGCAGCAGTCGTGGGTGCACCGCTCGACCGACGGCGGCCTGGAGTTCCACGCCGTCAGTCCCTTCGGCGTCCGGCCCGACCTGCCGCCGGGCGGCGGCGACACCGACGTCGTCGTCGACGACCAGGGGTTCGCGTACTTCTCCGATCTCGAGGGCCTCGCGAACGTCAGCGCCTCCGTCTCGAACGACGGCGGCAACTCCTGGCGCAAGCAGGCGCTCGCGGCGCAGGAGGCGGGCGTCGACCGGCAGTGGTACTCGGTCGACGACGGTGCGACAGCGGCGGCGAGCGACAACACCGTCTTCCTCGACTACCGGCAGATCCCGGGCGGGTCGCAGATCCTCTCGTCGCCCGGGTCCACGGGCGGCACCGACCCCGTCGGCGGCCTCGTCTGGACGAACGCCGCTTCGGCCGGGAGGCTGATCTCGAACGGCGCGCCGTGCGGCAAGCTCGTCTTCGACCCCGTCAACCGCAACCTCTATCTCCCCTGCGGCCAGACCGGCGCCAATCCCACCGACCACATCGAGCTCGTCGTCGGCCACGTGAACCCGGGGCAGCGCACGGGGATCGACTTCAAGTCGTACGAGCTGCCGGCGTCGCCGGGCGGCGGCGCCGTGAACACGGTTTTCCCGTGGGTCGGCGTCGACAAGGGCGGAAACCTGATGGCCGTGTGGGTCGACCGCAACGACCGGCAGGTCTACGAGACCGTCTCGACCGACCAGGGCACGTCGTGGATGACGCCGGTGAAGGTCAACACCGGCGCCGCGAGGACGAACACGTTCCCCGAGGTCGCCGGCGGCCCGGCGGGGACGTTCGCGATCGCGTGGTACGGCAGCGACTCGAGCCTCGACAGCGACCACCAGCCGCCGAACACGGCCCCGAACTCGAGCGACTTCCCGTGGTACGGCTACGTCGCCGTCGTCTCGAACGCGACGTCCACGACGCCGACGATCGCACAGCAGCCCTTCACGGAGCATCCGATGCACTACGGCATGGTCTGCAACAGCGGCACGACCTGCACGAGCGGGCGCACCATGGCCGACTACTTCGACGTCGGGTACGACCAGCAGGGGATGATCCGGCTCGTCTTCGACGACGAGTCGAGCCAGTACCGCCAGGCGCATCTCTTCGAGGCGCGGCAGCTCAGCACCGCCGCGCCCAAGAGCCCGGTCGCGGATGCGACGGGCGATGCGCAGTCGCCCCACTACGCGCCGATGGGAGCAGGAGCGAACCTGCCGCAGCTCGACTTCACGAAGCTCGCCGTCTCGCAGCCGACCAAGGGCATAGCGCGCGTCCAGATGACGCTCGCGAGCCTCGCGTCGCTCGCGCCGCCGGCGGGCAAGACCTCGATCGTCTGGCTGACCCGTTTCCAGGCGCAGTCCGTGATGACGAATGGAGCGACCGCGTACCGGATCTTCTACGTCGGCGCGAAGTCCACCAACGGCGGCAAGCCCACGTTCTTCACCGGCAGCGGCGACGACCCGACGGGCTGCCTCGACGCGTCGTCGGGCTGCAAGGTCCTCATCTACCCGGTCGAGAACGCGATCACGAGCGGGGCCGTGAAGGGAACGACGATCACGATCGACGTCTCACTCAAGCGCGGCTTCGGCGCGGGCGCCGCACGCGAGGTCGACGGGCCGACGCTCTACAGCGTCACGGCGCTCTCCTACGGCGAGAACGCGGACGCCGACCTCTACGCGGAGGGCGACGCGACGCACGCGTTCGACTACGGGCTCGGAGGCGTGCCCAAGGCCGTCCCGCAACCGACCGCGCCGCCTCGGTAGGCACGGGCGGCGGGGGAGCTCACCAGGGCGGCGCCTGCACGAGGCATATCCTCGCCTCGTGCAGGCCGCCGTCCTGATCGTCAACCCGTTCGCCACCCGCGTCACCGAGGAGCGCCTGGCGGCCGTCGAGCGGGAGCTGCGGCGCGCCGCCGAGCTGAGGGTCGTGATGACGGAGCGCCCGCGGCACGCGACCGAGCTCGTGACGGACGCCTGCCGGGGCGGCTGCCCTGCGGTCATCGTCTTCTCCGGAGACGGCGGGTTCAACGAGGCACTGAACGGGCTCGAGTCGGACGTTCCGATCGGCTTCCTCCCCGGAGGCGGCACGAGCGTGCTTCCGCGCGCGCTCGGCCTGCCGGCCGACCCCGTCGAGGCGGCGCGTCGCGTGGCGGACGCGCTTGCCACCGGGCGGACGAGGCGGATCGCCCTCGGCCGGGTGAACGGGCGCCGCTTCGCCTTCGCGGCCGGCGTCGGGCTGGATGCCGAGGCGGTGCGGCGCGTGAACGTGCTCGGGCGCAGGGAGGACGGCCGGCGGCCCGGCGACCTCGCCTTCGCGCTTGCGGTCGTGCGCGCCCTCGCGGCGCGGCGCGGCCGCATCGAGCCCGCGCTCGAGGTCGAAGGGCTCGGCCGCGCCGCGTTCGCGTTCGTCGCGAACGGCGCGCCGTACACCTATGCGAAGCGGATCCCACTTCCGGTCGCGCCCGAGGCGGACTTCGAGCTCGGCCTCGACGTCGTCGCGCCCGTGCGGCTGCGGCGGCGCTCGCTCGTGCGGACGGCGTGGTCGCTGCTGCGCGGCCACCCGCACGACGTCCTGTACGCGCACGACGTCGACCGCGTCCTGATCCGCTGCGACCGGCCGATGCCGCTGCAGGCCGACGGCGAGGACCTCGGGGACGTCGAGGAGGCCTTGTTCGAGGCGGAGCGCGACGCCGCGTCGGTCCTCGCCTGAGTACGCTTCGCCCAATGACCCAGGTCGCGTACGGCGAGCCGGAGCTTCGCCGCGTCATCGACGAGGATCGCGAGCTCGACGGCGTCGACGAAGCCCAGTTGCTCGCCCTCTACCGGTCGATGGTGCTCCTGCGCACCTACGACGAGCGCTCGGTCGTCTACCATCGCCAGGGCCGCATCGGCACGTACGCGATCTTCTGGAACCACGAGGCCATGCAGGCGGGCTCGGTGCACGCGCTCGAGGACGAGGACTGGATCTTCCCGAGCTACCGCGAGTCCGCGATCGGCCTCCTGCGGGGTATGCCGCCCGCGACGGTGCTGCACTGGTGGCGCGGCCACCCGGCGGGCTGGTGGAACCCCGCCGACTACAACGTCGCCTCGATTTGCGTGCCGATCGCCACGCACGTCCCGCACGCGGCGGGGCTCGCCTGGGGGAAGAAGCTGAAGGGGGAGCGCGCGTGCGCGATCGCGTACTTCGGCGACGGCGCGACGAGCGAGGGCGCGTTCCACGAGGGCGCGAACCTGGCCGCCGTGATGCAGGCGCCGCTCGTGCTGTTCTGCAACAACAACCAGTGGGCGATCTCCACCCCGGTCTCGGCCCAGACCCATGCCGCCGCGCTCGTCGACAAGGCCGTCGGCTACGGCGTGCCCGGCGCGCGCGTGGACGGAGGCGACGTCCTCGCCGTCTACGAGGCGACCCGTGAGGCGGTCGAGCGTGCCCGCGCCGGCGGCGGCCCGACGCTGATCGAGGCGGTGACGTACCGGGCGGCGCCGCACGCGACCGCGGACGACCCGAGCGCGTACATCGACCTCGAGCGGGTCGAGCAGGAGCGGCAGAACGAGTGCGTCGGCCGCTACGAGCGGTACCTGCGCAGGCTGGGCGTCCTCGGCGACGGCCTCGCGGCGGAGATCAAGGCGGAGGCGACCGACGCCATGCGCCGCGGCATCGCCGAGGCGGAGGCGGAGCCGGACGCCGACGTCGGGCTCCTGTTCGAGCACGCCTATGCGGACCCGCCCCGGTCCTTCGGGGCCGACCTGGCCGAGCTGCGGCGTGTTCTCGGAGGCGAGGGTGCCTGAGCTGCTGCTCGTGGAGGCGGTCAACGACGCGCTGCACACGGAGCTCGAGCGGGACGGATCGGTGATGGTGCTCGGCGAGGACGTCGGCCGCGCCGGCGGCGTCTTCCGCGCGACGGCCGGGCTGCGCGACCGCTTCGGCGCCGACCGCTGCGTCGACACGCCGCTTGCCGAGGCCGGCATCCTCGGTGGCGCGGTCGGGCTCTGCATGGCCGGCTGGCGCCCCGTCTGCGAAATGCAGTACGACGCCTTCTCGTACCCGTGCCTCGACCAGCTGATCACGCACGTCGGCCGATACCGCTGGCGCACCGGCGGCGCGATGGAGTTCCCGCTCGTCGTGCGCATGCCGTACGGCGGCGGCGTGCGAGCTCCCGAGCTGCACGACGACTCGCCGGAGACCTACTACGTGCACACGCCGGGAGTGAAGGTGGCGATCCCCTCGACGCCGGCCGACGCGAAGGGGCTTCTGGCCGCCGCGATCCGCG
>JBBWZD010000128.1:0-2818 GCA_039648875.1 Actinomycetota bacterium | reverse complement strand
GATCGCGGACGATCATCATCTGATGCTCGCGGCGGTGCGCATGGCCCTCGCGGGGGCCGCGGACATCGAGATCGTCGGTGAGGCGCACGGCGGCGCCCAGCTTCTCGCGCTCGCTCGCGAGACCTCGCCCAACCTCGTGCTGCTCGACCTGCGGATGCCCGGGATCGACGGGCTCCGGTGCCTCGAGCTCCTCCGCGAGCGGCATCCTTCCGCCGGCTGCATCGTTCTTTCGGGCACCGACGAGCCTGAGGCGGTGGCGGCAGCCTTCGAGCGCGGCGCCGTCGCGTTCATCCGCAAGACCGTCGACCCCGCCGACCTCGGCGCGCTGATCCGGCAGGCCCACGCCGGCAACGTCATCTGCGCGTCGGCGCCGCAGCCTGCGGGCGCCGCGGGGCGCCCCTCCTGGGACCTGACCGAACGGGAGGCCGAGGTTCTCCGTGCGCTCGCCGGAGGCCGCTCGAACAAGCAGATGGCGCAGGACTTCTGGCTCTCGAGCCAGACGATCAAGTACCACCTGCGGAACGTCTACCGCAAGCTCGGGGTGAGCACGCGGACCGAGGCCGTCCGGAAGGCGTACGAGCACGGTCTGATCGAGAGTCCGCAGCTCCGGGTCACCGCTGCAGCCGGCTGACGAGGCCGAATACCACTTTTGGGGGATGTTCCAGGGGATTCGGGGGGACATGCTCACGCAGAGAGCGCGACCGACTTCGGGTTCGTGCCTGAGGGGAGGGAGGTTTGCGTGCGACTCAAGCTCTTGATTGCCGACGACCATCAGCTGATGCTGACGGCGATCCACATGGCGCTCGACGACGCGCCCGACTTCGAGATCGTCGGCGAGGCGCAGTCGGGGTCGCAGGTGCTGCCGCTCGTCGCCCAGACGTCCCCCGACGTGGTCCTGCTCGACCTGCGGATGCCGGGCATGGACGGCTTCCGCTGCCTGGAGCTGCTGCGCGAGAAGCACCCGGCGATCAAGACGATCGTCCTCACCGGTAGCGACGAGCCGGGCGCCGTCGAGGCTGCCTTCCAGCGCGGCGCCGCCGGCTTCATCCAGAAGAGCATCGACCCGGCCGACCTGCCGGCGGTGATCCGCCAGGCGCTGACCGGAAACGTCTTCTACCGGCAGGAGGCGCAGCCGGCCGAGCCGGCGGGGCAGACCTGGGATCTGACGCAGCGGGAGACGGAGATCCTGCGGGCGCTGTCGGAGGGGCTCTCGAACAAGCAGATGGCGAAGCAGTTCTGGCTCTCGGAGCAGACGATCAAGTACCACCTCACGAACGTCTACCGCAAGCTCGGTGTCGGGAGCAGGACCGAGGCGGTGCGGCAGGCCTACCAGCACGGGCTGATCGAGAACCCGGTGCTGCGCCCCACCGGCTGAGCTCGCCGGGCCGGGCCGCGGGCGGCGTCAGCCGTCGGTGCGGAGGCTGACGTTCACGCCGCCGTGGCCGCCGGCCCACGCTCGCACGAAGAACCGGAGCTCGCGGAACGCCTCGACGGCGTCCCCCGCCTGCGTGTGGAAGACGCGGCAGGTGTGGGAGCCGACCGCCTCGGCCACGCAGCCGCCGGCCGCCAGCCGGTCGAGGAGGTGCGGCAGGAGGTGCGGGGCGTCGATCTCGATCGTCACTCCCATCTCTGTTAGGCAATGTTGAGCATGGCGGGGTCGACCGTCCATCCGCCAAACGTCGCGGATGTGTCGGCGAGCGGGTGGTCCGGCCCTACCCGCGCGAGCCCGCGCTCGCGCAGCGCGCGACGCCTTGGATGACGCGGATCGCGCCGAGCTCGGCGCCGCGCGCCGCGCCGGGGTGGGTCAGCTCGCCGAGGAGCAGCTTCTCGACCGCGCGCCAGGTGACGGGCAAGCGCGCGAGCGCGAAGGTCGTTCGGGGGAAGCGCTCGAAGGCGGCGCGCGCGCCCCAGCCGGCTCTCGTCAGCGGCGTGATCCGCCGATCCACCGCGCGCTCGTACGGCTCTAGCGACGTCGCCTCCCCGGAGAGGTACGCGGTCGCGGCGTCGGCCGCGAGCCTGGCGGAGAGGACGGCCTCGTACATCCCGTCGCCGGAAAAGGGGTCGACGAGGCCAGCCGCGTCGCCGATCACGGCCGCGCTGCCGCGCGCGAGCCGGCTGCCGCGGCGGCGCATCGGCAGGCGGTAGCCGCGGGTGTCGGTCGCCTCGTCCGCATCGATCTCGTGCGCCCCGCAGAGGCGCCGGAGGTGCTCGCGCAGGTTTGGAGCCTCCGCCGCGTTGCCGCCGACGCCGACGTTCAGGTGGTCGCCCTTTGGGAAGATCCAGCCGTAGCCGCCGCGGATCGCCGCGATCTCGAGCACCATCGCGCCGCCGTAGCGGGCGCTGCGTGCCGCGTCGCGCGGGACGTTCGCCTCGAGGGCGACACCGTGGACGACGTCCGTGGCGAGGCCGAGGGCTCGGGAGGAGGCGCCGTTGCACCCGTCGGCGCCGAGGACGACCCGGGCCCGGACCTCCTCCCCGTCCACCGTCAGCCGGTCGGGTCGGATGTCTCTAACGCGGACGCCGTCGCGCACCTCGGCGCCGGCCGCTGCGGCCTGCTCGAGCAGGAAGTAGTCCAGCCGGCGGCGCTGGGTCATGAGGACGAGGGGCGCCGCAGCGTGCCGCTCGAAGCGCGCGCCGTAGCGGAGGCGGCACTCGACGCGCTCGACCCGGTCCTCGACCACCGGCTCGAGGGAGAACGGCAGCAGCCGCGCCGCGCGTGCGGTGACGCCGCCGCCGCACGGCTTGTCGCGCGGGAAGGTGGCGCGGTCGACGAGCAGCACGCGCGCGCCGGCGGAGGCGAGGCGGTGGGCCGCCGTCG
>JBBWZD010000099.1:0-4814 GCA_039648875.1 Actinomycetota bacterium | reverse complement strand
TCGAGACCCGGGCGGCGATGACGCGCATCGTCGTGGACAACGTGCTGGCCGTCGAGGGCGGCGAGCCGCCGAGGACGCCCGTCCCCTAGGTTCCGGCGAAGGGGGCCGAAGAGGAGGACTTCCTCGTGCTCGCCGCGGAGTCGTGATGGCCCGCAGATCTCCGGCGCCTGAGTGACGAGGGTCAGGACCGCTACGTCGCTCGCCGCCTCGGCCAACGTTCACCTAGGGGCGAAGCGATGACTTCCGCGTCTCCGAACAGTCTCTACGGCTTACACACCCGAAGCCCGCGACGGAGGTTCAGCATGCAGATGCCGCAGATCGTGTCGGCCACCGAATGGCAAGCCGCCCGTGAGCGGTTGCTGGTGAAGGAGAAGGAGAGCACACGGGCCGAGGACGCGCTAGCCGCGGAGCGGCGAAGACTGCCGGTCGTGCTCATCGACAAGGAGTACGTCTTCGAGGGATCAGCCGGCGCCCGCACTCTGCTCGAGCTCTTCGAGGGCCGCCGGCAATTGCTCCTCTACCATTTCATGTTCGCGCCGGACGTTTCCGGCTGGCCGGACGCCGGCTGCGTCGGGTGCTCGATGAATGTCGATCAGTTCGCCCATCCGGCGCACGTCAACGAGCGAGACACGTCATTCGTGATGGTCTCTCGTGCGCCGTTCGCTGCGATCGAGGCCTACAAGAAGCGCATGGGATGGACGGTGCCCTGGTACAGCTCTGCCCGCAGTAGCTTCAACTCCGACTTCGGCCTCACGACGGCCGACGGGGAGGACGCCGGTCTCAGCGTCTTCCTGCGCGACGACAGCCGCAATGTCTACCGCAGCTACTTCTCGACAGCTCGCGGACTCGAGAAGGTCGGAAGCCCCTGGAGTCTTCTCGACCTCACCCCGCTCGGGCGACAAGAAGACTGGGAAGACTCGCCCGCCGGCTGGCCGCAGACCCCCGCTTACCGGTGGTGGGGCCGCCACGACGAGTACGAGCCCGCGAGTGCTGACGCCGGCTCTCGGATGTCCGAGCCGGTGGCAGATTGCCGATCTCGAGCACCCGCACGCTGAAACGATCGGCAAACTGCGACGCAAGGGGCGGGTCGAGCTTTCGTGCCGCACTCACCCTGTGACCGTAACCGTTGCCTGCGCGAGCGCTCCGGAGTGACGCCCGATCGAACCTCAGCAGTGCTGTCGTAGGCGCGTCACCGCGACGCGGAAGCGGCGGGTGAGCGACTGGTCGCGAGACAGGTTGTAGGAAGTGAGGACGACGTTGCAAACCTGCGTCTCGCTGAGCAACTTGACGTCGTACCCCTGCGGCAGCAGGCGCTCCTCCCTTGGTGGGAGTCGTCCCGTCAGGAGCGGTCGGTCGTTCTGACTTCGGCGGCCAGCCATCTTGGCGGACGGCAGCCGGACAGCCGTTAGGGGCGTCGTGAGCGGGTTCGAGTACCCGCGCACAAGGGTCGTGTCGCTGTCGAGCGGGTCACGCGCGAGTTCTGGCCGATGAAATCTCCGAGCCAGCTTCTGAAGCTGCGCCTCGTTGGAGATGACGTACAGGTTCCGGAAGCCGGCACCCCCGAGTACCCGGACAAGAGTCGGCGTGTCGATCGTCTTCGCCCCGCCCCCGCAGCCCGTAAGAGCACAGCCGACCAGGCCAAGAACCAGCACACGGTAGATGAGGTCATGCGCGGGCCTTGCGGCTTGACATAGCGCCGCGTCGGGCGGGAGGATCCTTCTGGATCCTGAGGGAAACTTCTGCAACCGAAGAAAAGGGGAGATATGTTTCATCGTTTAATGGTGCTTTTGGCGCTCGTGGTGCTCGGGGTAGTCGGGAGTGCGTCTATCGCGTCGGCCACGCCGCTTCCGAGCGGCGAGCGCAGCTTCCACAACGTGACGCTCGAGCCTGCCTACAACGCAGAGAACGCTGGTCAGATCGGTTATCTCTCGACGCCGAACAAAGCGCCGATGCATGCGAACCCGGTTGCTTGGTCGCCGCTCTACGTCGTTGAGTACCCGATCACCACGACGGTCACCGAAACGCTCAACTGCATGCACGTCCCATTCGAGAACTGTCCGAGTCACGGCGACGCTCTGGCCGGGGCCGCAGCCTCAATTTTTCCTGATGTCTATGGCATTGGGGTACGGGGGCACGACCATGTAGGCGACTTCCCGGGTGGCGCTGACTTCAACTTTGCCTGGGAGCCAATCCTCGTCCTGTTCACCAACTCGGCTGCCGCGAACAACCATCTGGTGACGGACGCCCAGATCGCAGATGCGGTAGCAAGCCACAACGCGATCGAGGTGCCGCTGTCCTTCGCGACGTTCAACTGTGCCTGGGTCAACGTGTCGCTTTGGAATATGGCCACTCCCATCGCCACAGGCTGATCTCTAGGCGAGATCCCGCTCTGATGTCGGAGTGGCGACGGTCGTCCCACACGGCGCCGTAGCAACCCAGGCACCCGACGGAAGGCCCGCCACCCGGCGGGCCTTCCTCTCTTGCGAAGCGGTGGTGCGCTGGACGTTGCCCTGCGCCAGCGTCCTCCTGTCCGGTGGGCCGACAGTGCTAGAACCGCTGCCCGGGCCGCCCGGCTGCGATCCACTCACGCACGTCGTACCAGTGGCTCTGGCGCAACGCCGCCGCCACGCGCTCTTCGGTGTGCGCAGCGTAGAAGACGTTGTGCTCTAGGTCGCAGCAGATCGCCACGTCCGCGAGCGAGACGTCCGTGACCTGCATCAGGGCGTCTGCCGGTAGCTGCGCCTCCGCGACCGTGTAGTGCTTGAACTGGAGCTCCGGCGCGAGCTCCATCAGCTCGGGCCAGTCGGGGCAGGTGCGGGAGCTCACAGCCGGTTCACAGCCTCTCCAGTTCGGCGGCGGCGGAGATCTCCTCCGCCGACCAGCGCCCCTCGAGCTTCACCAGACCACGCGCCTCGTCAGCCGGGTAGACGATGAACACGAGCGCGTCGTCGAGCGAGTGGTACTGCGTCTCGGCGGTCTCGTCGGTCAGGTCGACGCGCAGGTGCAGCCTCGTGTCGGCGAAGGGCGGCCGCTCGGCGGTGAAGCGGACCTGGAGGTCCCGCGTCGTGTGGCTCCACCCGAGCTCGGCCGTGGAGGCGGCGCCGGCGGCGACCACGACTCCAGCGTCGTCGCGGAGCTCCCAGCGCAGCCGCGGCGGCGCGAGCGACCGCTCGGCCACCACGTCGGCCTCGATCGAGAACGCCTCGCCGGCGAGTAGCTGCGAGCGCTCGCCGCCGTCCGGCCCGAGCAGGCGGACGCGCTCGACGCGGGCGATGCCGCCGCCCCACTCCTTGAGCCCGGCGGCACGCTCCTCGGGATCGCGCTCGCCTGCGAGCAGCCGCCGGTACTCCACGATCGCGGTGTGCGTCGGCCCGTCGAAGGCGACGAGGCCGTCCTTCAGGAGCACGGCCCGGTCGCACAGCCGCTCGACCGCCGAAGCGTCGTGCGAGACGAACACGATCGTGCCGCCCCGTTGCTTGAACTCGAAGATCTTGCCGAAGCACTTGCGCTGGAACGCCTCGTCGCCGACCGCGAACACCTCGTCCAGCAGCAGGACGTTGGCCTCGATGTGCGCCGCGATCGCGAAGCCGAGCCGCATGTACATGCCCGACGAGTACGTCCGCACCGGCAGGTCGACGAACTGCTCGAGGCCGGCGAACGCGACGATCTCGTCGAGCTTCTCCCGGATGGCCGCGCGGCGCAGCCCGTGGATCGAGCCGTTCAGATAGACGTTCTCGCGACCCGTCAGGTCGGGGTGGAAGCCGGCGCCGAGCTCGAGCAGCGACCCGACCCGGCCGCCGACCGCGACGCGGCCGGACGTCGGCTTGACGATCTGTGCGAGCAGGCGCAGCAGCGTCGTCTTTCCGGAGCCGTTGCGTCCGACGATGCCGATCGAGCCGCCGGGCTCGACCGCGAAGGAGACGTCGCGCAGCGCCCAGACGTCGGAGCCGCGCACCCGGCCGCGGGCGACGACGAGGTCCTTGAGCGCCCGGCTCTCCCGCGGATAGACGCGAAAGCGCCGCGCCGCATGCTCCACGACGATCTCTCCGGCTCTCACGCCGGTGACGGTACCGCGAGGGCCCGCCGGACGACGCCGGCGAGGGTGCTCACGAAGGCGAGGTCGTCGTTCGGCATCTCGATCCGCTCGAGGCGCATCCCCAGCTCGGCGGCCTTCTCCCGGGCCTCGACATCGAGGTCCCAGCGGATCTCGAGGTGGTCGGAGACGAAGCCGACCGGGCAGAGGAGCACGTGCTCGACGCCGCCGCGGTGCAGCGCGTCCAGATGGTCGAGGATGTCGGGCCCGAGCCACGGCTCCCCGGTGGGCGAGGCGCTCTGGAAGCTGAACGACCAGTTGTCGCGGACGCCCGCGGCGCCGGCGACCAGACGCGACGTCTCGAGCAGCTGCGACTCGTACGGGTCGCCGGCGGCCCGGATGCGCGCAGGGAGGGAGTGGGCCGTGAAGACGACGTGCGCCGACGTGCCGTGGACGCGGCCGGCGAGCAGGTCGACGAAGCCCGGCTCGTCGTGCCAGCTCTCGACGAAGCGCAGCTCCGCGCGGCCGACGAGGGCCCGCTCGAGCTGCTCGCGGTAGCCCTTGATGGACAGGGCCGAGTAGTGCGGCGCGAGCACGAGCCCCGCCACGGTCTCCGCGCCCCCGGCGAGCGCGGCCTCGGCCGCGGCGGCGATCCGCGGCGTCCAGTGCTTCATGCCCGTGAACACCGGCAGCTCGAGCTCCGCCTCCAGGGCCCCGCGGGTCCGCTCGGTGATCGCGTTGAGCGGCGACGACTCCTCGATGCCGAGCCGCCGGTACCGCT
>JBBWZD010000073.1:0-2733 GCA_039648875.1 Actinomycetota bacterium | reverse complement strand
TGCTCGATCATCGCTCGCGGACGTTCTGCGTCGAGGACCATCATTTCGCGCTCGTCCTCGTCGACGACCTGCCCCCGGCGTCCGTGATTCCGTACGACGTGAAGCTGGACGGCCGCCGCGTCTGGCCCGACGGCGACGGCCGTCCGGTGCCGGCCGTCCATACGCGCTCCAACGAGCGCCGCGTGCGTCTCGCCTTCGGCTCGTGCAGGGTCGGCGACCCGCAGCCGTCGTCGACCGACACGCCGTGGCCCGACGAGCTCGCGGCCACGGGCATCGACGCGCTCTGGGCCTACGCCCGCCAGCTGCAGCGCGGCGAGGTCGAGTGGCCCGACGCGCTGCTGCTGCTCGGCGACCAGGTGTACGCCGACGAGGTCTCGCCCGCAACTGCGGAGCTCATCCGGGCGCGCCGCGACGTGCGCGAGCCCCCGGGCGAGGAGGTGTCGGACTTCGAGGAGTACACGCAGCTCTATCGCGAGTCCTGGTCGGACCCGGACATCCGCTGGCTGCTCTCGACCGTCCCCAGCGTGATGATCTTCGACGACCACGACGTGCACGACGACTGGAACATCTCCGGGAGCTGGGTCGACGACATGCGCGCGCTCTCGTGGTGGGACGAGCGCATCACCGGCGCCTTCATGTCGTACTGGCTCTACCAGCACATCGGCAACCTCTCGCCGCCGGAGCTCGCGGAGGAGGAGCTGCTGCGCGTCGTCCGGTCCGACGACGACGCAGGCTCGCGCCTGCGCGAGGCGGCCCGCGCCTGGGATCGCGAATCGGCCGCATCGCGCTGGGCCTTCCACCGCGACTTCGGCGACTCGAGGCTCCTGGTCGTCGACTCCCGCGCCGCCCGGGTGCTGGACGCCGGCCGCCGCGAGATGGTGGACGAGGAGGAGTGGGAGTGGATCGTGCGGCACTCGGTCGGGGAGTTCGACCACCTCGTCATCGCCAGCACGCTGCCCGTGTTCATGCCGAAGGGCATCCACCATCTCGAGGCCTGGAACGAAGCCGTCTGTGCCGGGAGCTGGGGCGGGCTCGCGGCGCGGCTGGGGGAGCGTCTACGTCGGGCCGTCGACCTCGAGCACTGGAGCGCCTTCAACGCGTCGTTCGAGCGTCTGTGCGAGTGGCTCCGGCGGTTGTCGACGGGAGCCGCGGATCAGCGACCCCCGGCGACCGTCGTTCTGATCGGGGGAGACGTCCACAACGCGTACGTGAGCGAGGTCGCGGTCGGCGCGAGAGGCGCGGCCGGCCGCGTCTTCCAGATCGTCTGCTCCCCGTTCCGGAACCCGCTGTCGGCGAAGGAGCGTTTCGTCGTCCGGCTCACCGGCTCGAGGGGGGCGGAGCGGGTCTTCTCGCTCCTCGCGCGCCTCGCTCGGGTGCCGCGGCCGTCCGTCGACTGGCGCTTCGTGCGCGACCCCACCTTCGACAACTCGATCGGCGAGCTGGAGCTCGACGGCCGCGCAGCCCGCGTGACGCTGCGCAGGAGCGCCAGAGAGGGCGAGAGCGCAGACCGGCTCCACCCGCTGCACGTCACCGAGCTGCACGAGTAAGAGCTCCCATACCCGCGTGCCGCCCCGGCTCGTTGTGGCTGCGTGAGTACCCGGCGCTCGAGCAGGGGGAGAACCGTCCGCGAGGTCCGCCGGGGCGGGGACAGCGTCGCACGGAGCACGGGCTTCGAGTGGCTCGCGCGCGCCGGCTTCGCGGCACGGGGCCTGATCTACGGGATCATCGGCATCCTCGCCCTGGAGCTCGCGCTCGGCGTCGGCGGCGAGGCGACGAATCAGCAGGGAGCGCTGAAGACGATTGCCCGGCAGCCGTTCGGGAAGGTGCTGCTGATCCTCGTGGCGGTGGGGCTCGGCGGCTACGCGCTCTGGCGGCTGCTGCACTCCCTGCTCGGGCACGGCCCGGAGAGCTTCGACAGCACCTTCGACCGCGTCGCGGCATTCGCGAGCGGGCTCGTCTACGGAGGCCTCTGCTGGATCGCGCTCGAGATCGCGCTCGGCTCCACCGGCAGCGGCTCCGGCAACGCCGGCAAGACGACCTCGAAGGTGCTCACCCTGCCCGCCGGCACGTGGCTCGTCGGAATCGCCGGAGGCGTGCTGATCGCGGTGGGGCTCTACCAGGGCTACCGCGGGATCAGCAAGGACTTCCTCGAGGACGCCCGGACGGAGCGCATGAGCGCCAGGGTGAGGAGCTGGATCGCGTGGATCGGCCTCTTCGGGCACCTGGCGCGGATGGTCGTCTTCGGCCTCGTCGGCGTCTTCCTCGTCAAGGCTGCGCTCGACTTCGACGCGGCCAAGGCCGTCGGTCTCGACGGCGCCCTCGCCAAGCTCG
Organism: Actinomycetota bacterium; assembly: GCA_039648875.1. Taxonomy (GTDB): domain Bacteria; phylum Actinomycetota; class Thermoleophilia; order Gaiellales; family Gaiellaceae; genus Palsa-739. The sequence goes on along the minus strand of JBBWZD010000073.1, from coordinate 402 downwards.
CCCGCAGTGCGTACGGACCGTTTCTGCTCGGCGTCGTCGCCGCCGGCCTCGTCGCCTTCGGCGTCTACTCGCTGAGCGACGCCCGCTACCGCCGCATCTAGGTCGCGTCTCCAGTCTCGGGTGGCCGTGAGGCCGCAGACGAGGCTTCCTCGTCGTTTCCCGCCGCTCGCAGGTGTTTCTTCGTTCGCAATCGGATATCTATTGTTCATTTTCTGCTGTCTATTGACACGTACGAAGGGAATTCAAACCGAAATTCGAAAGGGCTAAAGATCGCGTGTGGGCGCGTCGATAACGCAGCGGATAAGGGGCTCGCCTCGTGCGGCCAAACGTAGAGGAGTGTGGAGGTTCGATGTCGACGACTGCCGTTACCGCGCGACGCCGCCCCATGGCCCGGTGCCTCGG
>JBBWZD010000047.1:0-23256 GCA_039648875.1 Actinomycetota bacterium | reverse complement strand
AGCGTGATGACACCCACGCTCGAGAGAGAGACGGTCATTCAGGCCCCTTTCGATCGGGCTCGGACGCACTCGGACGACGGTAGAGACCGGTCGGCGCGAGGGAACTCATCGCTCCGGCCTCAGAGTCTGTCCCTGATCCCGCCGAGGCCCCGCTCGACGTGCGCGGGCCGCCTGGTGAACGCGCCGTAGTGCGCCTCGAACCACGGGGTGAGACGGTGGTAGAAGCGGGCCCGACGGCGGAGGTCGGCGTCGACGTCCCAGTCGGCGAACGGGCCGTCGAGCAGCCACGCGTAGTCCAGCGCGGGATCGCCGACGCGCATGTCGCCCCAGTCGATCACGCCCACGAGGCGGCCGTCGCGCACGATCAGATGCTCGGGACCGAGATCGGCGTGAAGGAGCGCCGGCCGGAACCCGGAGAGCGTCTCCACCTCGGCGAAGAGCCGCATCGCGGGCGCACGGAGGTCGTCGTCGAGGAGCGGGAGCACCAGCCGCTCGAACTCCGCGCACTGGTCGCGGTAGGCCTGGATCCAGTGGGACGGCTCGACGGGGAACGCGGAGGGGTCGAGCGCGTGCAGCGCCTCGAGGAAGGCTCGGGCGCCGTCGGCGTCCTCGTCGAGGAGCGGCTCGCCGCGAATCAGCGGGTAGGCGACGAAGAGCGGCTCGCGCGAGACGTACTCGAACGACGGCACGTCCACCGGAAGCGCGGGAGCGAGCATCGGCAGCACCGCGATCTCCAGCTCGAGCGCCGCCTCCACGCCGGCGCGGCGCGGGAAGCGGAAGACCCGCTCCCCGTCGACGACCGCCACCTCGAAGTCGTAGCCCTCGTCGATCTCGACGACCGTCTTCGGCGCCCGCCCGAGCGCCTCCTCGATCAGCCGGTAGCGCTCACCGGTCACCGGCGCTCCGCCATCGCCACGACACCTCTCGACGCGTAGGGTCCTCCAGATGGAGATCGTTGCAGGCGGCCTTCTCCTGCGCCAGCCGCGGGCGAGCGATCTCGAGGCCGTGGTCGCCGCCTGCCGGGATCCGGAGATCCCGAGGTTCATCCCGCTCGTTCCGGCTCCGTACGGCGAGGGCGACGCGGAGGAGTGGCTCGCAGCAGTCGGCCGCTCCTGGGCCGAAGGCGGCGAAGCCACCTTCGCGGTCACCGAGCGCAGGAGCGGAGCGCTGCTCGGCGTGGTGACGGTGCGGCTTCGGGACGGCGGGACGGTCGGCTACTGGCTCGCTCCCGAGGCACGTGGACGAGGCGTGATGACGGCTGCCGTTCGAGCCGCAGTCGAGTGGGCGCGAACCGAGCACGGGATCCACCGCCTCTTCCTGACCACGCACCCCGACAACCTCGCCTCCCAGCGCGTCGCCGAGCGCGCCGGCTTCGTCCGCGTTGGCATCGCCGACCACCAGCCGGCGTTTCGGGACGGGACGACCTCTGCCGTCCTGTTCGAGCTTCGCGCGTAGGGTGCCGCCATGAGGATCCGTGCCGCGGTGCTGGAGGCGTTCGGCGCCCCGCTCGAGGTGCAGGAGCTCGACCTGGCCGAGCCGCGCTCGGGCGAGGTGCTCGTCCGGCTGGAAGCGTGCGGCGTCTGCCATACCGACCTCTACACGGCGTCGGGAGCCGACCCGTCGGGGTACGCGCCGACGGTGCTCGGCCACGAGGGCGCGGGGGTCGTCGAACGCGTCGGCGAGGGCGTCGCCTCGCTGCGCCCCGGCGACCATGTCGTGACGCTGTTCTCGCCGCAGTGCCGGGAGTGCATCCACTGCCGCAGCCCGCGCACCAACCTCTGCCTCGCGATCCGCGAGCAGCAGAACCGGGGCTTCCTGCCCGACGGGACGACGCGGCTCTCGCGAGCCGGCGAGCCGATCCGGCACTTCATGGGCACCTCGACCTTCGCCGAGTACACGGTGATGCCGGAGATCGCGCTGGCCAAGGTGGCGCCAGAGGCTCCGCCGGAGCACGCGGCGCTCTTCGCGTGCGGCCTCTCGACCGGGCTGGGGGCGGCGATGTTCACGGCCCGGGTCGAGCCGGGCTCCACGTGCGTCGTCTTCGGCGCGGGGATGGTCGGCCTCGGAGCCGTCGCCGGCTGCCGGCTGCAGGGCGCCGAGCGGATCGTCTGCGTCGACGTCTCGGCGGAGCGGCTGGAGCTGGCGCGCAGCCAGGGCGCCACCGCCACCCTCGCCGGCGGGCCGGACGTGGTCGGGGAGATCCTCGAGCTGACCGGCGGCTTCGGCGCCGACTACACCTTCGAGGCGACCGGCCGGGTCGACGTGATGCGCCAGGCGGTCGAGACGGCGCGGATGGGCTGGGGCCTCTGCACGGTCGCCGGCGTCGCGGGCAAGGGCGAGATGCTCGAGGTCGTGCCGCGCTACCTGATCACCGGCCGCCGCGTGTGCGGGACGTCGTTCGGCGGCGTCAAGGGGCGCGACCAGGTGCCCGAGCTCGTGCAGCTCGCGCTCGACGGGGGCCTCGACGTCGAGCCGTTCGTGTCGCACACGCTGGCCCTCGCCGACGTCAACCGCGGCTTCGAGCTGATGGAGGCGCAGAGCGGCATCCGGAGCGTGATCCGCTTCACGTGATCGGCTCCTCCGCGCCGGCGCGGGCCAGCAGTGCGCGGAGCCTCGAGTGCTCCTCCTCCGAGATGCGACCCTCGGCAGCGAGCTCCGCGACCCGCTCGACGTCGACGAGCAGCGCCGACCGTTGCGCCGGCTTCCCCGCCGGACGCTTGAACAGCGCGATCCGGCCGTGCAGCCGCCGGAGCACCGGCTCGTAGTCGCGGAGCCGCCGCCGCGCGATCGGGATGCAGTTCGGAAGCTTGTAGACGTCCCGGTCCTGCCCGTGCGGCCAGCGGTTCCGCTTGCGCTCCCGGCCCTGGAAGCTGGGCGACGAGATCTCGATCCAGCCGGAGAGCAGGAACGTGTGCACCTGTACCCCCGTGACGTCGGCGTAGTGCAGCGTCGTCACGAGGCTGCCGAAGGTCGTGCCGGCGTGGAAGCCCGGCTTGACGAGGAGGATGCGGTCGTCGAGCGCCACCAGCGAGTGGTCGAGGCAGCCGCGCAGGCAGAAGAGGATGCGCTCCTCGCCGCCGGCATGGCGACCGACCTCCCGGCGCACACGGCGGCTCAGCACCTCTTCGCTGCCGGCCCAGCGCGGCGCGTGCGACCTCCGCAGGTGCGTCAGCGACGTCAGCACGGCGCGCCTCGCTCGGCAGGGACGGTGGCGTGGGTGGACGGAGCCGGGCGCATCGGCAGCGCTTGATTGTCGCTCCGCGGTAGGACGACGACGCTCTCCAGCCGCGGCGCACACCCCCCTCACCGTCCGCAGAGGCTGCTATCTAGGCGGGGTGGGGACGTTCTTCCTGAGCGCACGCCTGCGCTCGCACGGGATCTGTCGATGTCCCTGATGCTCGCCCTGGCACCCGTCGCGGACGACGGCGGACCGGCGCACCCGCGCGCGACCGCGCCGCCGCCGCTGCGGGGCGAGCCGGCGAGAAGGCCGCGACGCGAGGCGCTCCGACGGCGTCTGCGCTGGCGGGCCGCCCGGCTCTTCGTGCTGATCGGCCTGCTGCCGCTCGGCACCGCCGCTGTGGTGCTGTCGTTCACCGCGGCGCGGGCCGAGCGGCAGAGGACAGAGCTCTCCCTCGAGTCGGCGGTACGGCTGGCGGCCGTCTCGCTCGTCCGCCAGGTGGACGCGGCGGACAATCGCGCCGTCGTCGTCGCCAGCTCCGCGCCGGTGCAGCGTGCGCTGGCGCTTCGCGAGCGAGCGCCGCTGCGGCGACTCGCCGCGCGCGACCCGCGGCTATCGTTCACGGCGGGCGCCGGCTTTCGCGTCGGCAGCGTCTCCGGGCCCGCGGTCACCCGGTCCGCCGCCGTGCGGAGCCACGGCGTCGTCATCGGCAACGTCTCGGTCGCGATCAGGTTCGACGGCGCGCTCCTCGCCCGCACCGCGGCGCGGTCGGGCCTTCCCGGCGGCGAGAAGCTCGTGCTCGTGGAAGCAGGTCACGTCGTCGCCGGCGCGGGAGTCCCCGCCGGCACGCCGGCATCCGTGCCGACCGGCGGCTTCCATCGCGTTCGGCTGCACGGCCGCACGTACGTCTCCTACGGGACGCCGGTGGTCCGCGGCACCGCGGAGCTCCTCGGTCTCGCCCCGGCCTCGCGCATCGGCGCGCAGACTGCCCGGCGGCGCCTGCTGCTGGCGCTGAGCCTGCTCGCGGCGCTGGCGGCGCTCGGCGGCATCGGCTACATGGCGGCGCCGGCGGTGGCCCGAGGTGGCCGCTCGCGAGCACGTCGAGCGGCGGGGCACGCCGCCGACGAGCCGACCGGCCGGGACGTGCGCGAGATGCTGGCCCTCCTCGGAGACACGCTCGCGGCCACGCACGACCCCGATGCGCTGCTCCCGGTCATCCTCCACGCGATGATCGAGGCGACGCACGCGCGCGGCGGGCGGCTGTTACGGGAGGGTGAAGAGATCGTGCGCGCGGGAATGCCCGACAGCCGGCGCGAGCCTCTCGCGCTCGAGCTGGAGGTCGAGGGCGCACCGGGTGGGACGCTTCTGCTGTATCCGCCGGCGCAGGGGTTCAGCGACAACACGCGGGCGCTCGCGCGCTCACTCGTGGCGCAGGCTGCGACGGCGCTCGAGAACGCTCACCTGCATTCGATCGTGAAGTGGCAGGCGGTGACCGACGACCTCACCCAGCTCACGAATCGCCGCGGCTTCATGCAGGCGCTCGAGAGCGAGGTGCGGCGGGCAGAGCGGTTCGGCGGCTCGCTGTCGCTCGTTCTCCTCGACCTCGACGACTTCAAGCTGATCAACGACCGCTACGGGCATCACACGGGCGACGAGGTGCTCCGCGAGGTCGGGAAGGCGCTGCTGCACCGCGTCCGGGACGTGGACCTCCCCGTGCGCATCGGCGGCGAAGAGTTCGCCGTCCTGCTGCCGGAGACCGACCTCGCGGGCTGCAGGGCGCTCGCCGAGAACCTCCGGGCTGAGATCGAGCTGGTTCGCGTCAAGGACGCCCCGCGCGTGGCCATCACCGCGAGCTTCGGCGCGGTCGCGCGCCGAGGCGGAGAGCATGCTCACGAGCTGCTGCAGCGCGCCGACGTAGCGCTCTACGGGGCCAAGCGCGAAGGCAAGAACCGCGTCGTCGCCGACGGCGGCGCGCCCGCGTAACGCGGCTGCCGCCCGGCTACGGGTGCTGCTTCGGCGGCTTCGGCGGCTTGCCCGCCTCGGGCGCGTCCGGCGGCTCCGGGTCCGCGGCCTTCTCGGCCTTCTCCGGTTTCGCGGCCTTCTCGGGCTTCGGCGCCTTTGCCGGCTTCTCCGGCTTCTCCGGCTTCTCCGGCTTCGGCGGCTTCGGGCTCGGCTTGGGCGGCTCGGGCTTCGGCTCCGGCTTCGGAGGCTTCGGAGCCTTCGGCGGCTCGGGCTTCGGCTTCGCCGGCTTCGGCTTGTGGTGCTTCGGCTTGTGCGGCTTCGGCTTGTGGCGCTTCGGCTTGTGCGGCTTCGGCTTCTCCGGATTCGCCTGCGGCGACTCCTCCTGCTCGGAGGGCACGGCTGCTGCCGGCCGGTCGTCGGCGGGCGCCGGCGTGGCGGGAGCGGGAGCGGGAGCGGGAGCGGGAGCGGGAGCGGGAGCGGGAGCGGGAGCGGGAGCCGTGGTGGGCGTCGGCCGCGGCGTCGAGGGCGCCGGCGGCTTCGGCCGCTGCGGATGCGGGGCCGGTGCGGACGGTTTGGTGGGCGCGGCCGGCTTCGACGGAGGCCGCGGCGCCGGCTCCGGCGGCAGGCGCAGCGGCGCCGGCTCCGGCGGCAAGGGCAGCGGAGCCGGTCCTGCCGCGACCGCGGGAGCGGAAGCCTCGCCCGCCGGCGGCCGGAGCGGAGCCGGGTTGTCGGCCGCAGCCGGCGGCTGCAGGCCGCCGGGGGCCACGCCGTTCCTGCGGCGGGCGTGCCGGAGCATCTGGTAGGCGCGGGTGGCGTCGGCCGTCGCCGGCACGGGGTGCGAGGACGCGCGCGGAACGGCCGAGACACGCTGGCCGAAGGGGCCGACCGACGGCAGCGCCTCGAACCAGAGGCGCGCGGCCACCGCGGCGCACACCACCACGAAGGTGGCCATGGCGACAAATCTCGCGACTCGCATGGCCCATAGTCTCGCCGCCGGGGAGGACGGCGTCCTCTCCTCGCCCGCGGCAGGTCCAGTTTCATCGCCGCCGCGCTACTCCTCCTCGAGCTTCAGCGCCGCGGAGTTGATGCAGTAACGGAGCCCGGTCGGCGCAGGGCCGTCGGGGAAGACGTGGCCGAGGTGGCCGCCGCAGCTCGCGCAGGTCACCTCGGTCCGCACCATCCCGAAGCTCCCGTCCGTCTCCTCCTCGACGGCGCTCGCGTCGGCCGGCGCGGAGAATGCGGGCCAGCCGCAGCCGGAGTCGTACTTCGACTGCGACGCGAAGATCTCGGCCCCGCAGCCGGCGCAACGGTAGACGCCGTCCTCGAAGACGTAGTCGTACTCGCCGCTGAACGGGGCCTCGGTCCCCTTCTGCCGGAGCACGTGGTACTGCTCGGGCGTCAGCTCGGCCCGCCACTGCTCCTCGGTCTTCTGGATCTTGGGCATGTCCCTCCCTCGAGTTCGCTACCGACAGTCTCGCGGACGCTGGAAGCGCGCCGCTGCACGAAGAGGGCAAGGGCCGAGCGCCGCGGCGCCGCGCCCACGCCGATCGGGTCGACTCGCCGTCGGCGCGGAGTCAGCGCGCGGGTACGGGCGCGCACCGCGCGTGCCGCGAGCTCGGCCGGGGGTGCCCGGCGGGGCAGACGACTGCGGCCGTGCCGCCGCCCCGGCGGGTGGGCTCGGCGGCGGCCTGCAGCTCGCCGTCCGGCAGGACCTCGATGCCCGTGGCGGCGCCGATCTCGCTCGTCGAGCTGAAGGCCTGGCCGAACCGCGTCTGGAGCTCGTTGCCGTACTGCGAGATGAAGCCCGGCTCGGCCGTGCTGGTCGAGGTGTTCCGCTGCGAGACGCGCGGCGCGGCGATCGCGTCCGGCAACGGCATGCCGAAGTCGAGGCGGTCGAGCAGGATCTGGAGGACCGTCGTGATGATCGTCGAGCCGCCCGGGCTGCCGACGCCGAGGAACGGCCGGCCGTCGCGGAGCAGGATGGTCGGCGCCATGCTCGACCGCGGGCGCTTCCCTCCGGCGGGCAGGTTCGGATCGGGCGAGCCCCCTGACGGCGCCGCGGGATCGAAGTCGGTCAGCTCGTTGTTGAGCAGGAAGCCGTAGCCCGGCACGGCGATCCCGCTGCCCGCGAGTTGCTCGATCGTGCTCGTGTAGGAGACGACGTTGCCCTCCTGGTCGACGACGGTCAGATGGTTCGTCGACGTCCCCTCGTCACCTGCGGTGGCGCTCGTCGAGGCGCTGCCGCACGGCGAGAACGGCGGGAACGGGTAGCCCGGCGCGACCGGCGTCGCCAGGGCCGTCGCCCCGATCAGGCAGCGGCGCTCGCCCGCGAAGTCCTTCGACAGGAGCCCCTCGAGCGGGACGCTCACGAACGCCGGATCGCCTACCCAGCGGTTGCGGTCGGCGAAGGCGAGCTTCGACGCCTCGAGGTAACGGTGCAGCGCCAGCGCGCGGTCGGACGTGGACATGTCGAAGCCCTCGAGGATGTCGAGCGCCTCGCCGACGGTCGAGCCGCCGCTCGAAGGCGGCCCCATCCCGTAGACGTCGTAGCCGCGGTAGCTGACGTGCGTCGGCGCGCGGAGCGGAGCCGTGTACGCCGCCAAGTCGGCGGTCGTCATCACCCCCGGACGAACCGGAAAGCCGAGCTCGGAGTCCGGCGCCACCGGCGGGTTGCGCACCGCGTCGACCACCGCCGCACCGACCGGCCCGTCGTACAGCGCCGCCGGCCCCTCGTGCGCGATCAGCCGGTACGTGCCGGCAAGAGCCCGGTTGCGGAACCTCGAGCCGATCTCGGGCGGCTGCCCGGCCGGCGTCAGGAAGAGCTCCCTCGACGGCGTGAAGGCCCTGAGCCGCGTCAGGTTGTCGGCGACCATGCCGCGGAAGGTGGCGTCGACCCGGAAGCCGCGTTCGGCCACCGCGATCGCGGGCTGCAGCAGCCGGCTCAGCGGCATCGTCCCGAACTGCGAAGCGGCCTTCGCCCAGGTCGCGAGCGTCCCCGGCACGCCGACCGCCATCCCGCTCGTCACCCGCTGCGGGAAGAACGGGTAGGGCTGACCGGTCGCAGGGTCGACGAAGGCGTCCTCCTCGAACGCCTGCGGCGCAGTCTCGCGGCCGTCGATCGTGATCACCCGATGCTCGTGCGCCAGGTACACGACCATGAAGCCGCCGCCGCCGATCCCGGCGACGAACGGCTCCGTCACGCCCAGGACGGCGTTGGCCGCGATCGCGGCGTCCACGGCGTTGCCTCCCTTGCGCAGGACCTCGATGCCCGCTCGAGTCGCGTCGGCGTCGACGCTCGCGACCGCGCCGCCCGTGCCGACGGAGACGGGTCCCGACACCGGGTGTTCCGCAGCCGGCGCACGCACCGCGCCGGCGGCCGGCATCGCGACGAGCGCGAAGCAGAAGACGATCGAGGCAGCGATCCGGATCCCCACGAGCCGAGTATTACTGGCGCTCGCGCGTCTCGGAAGACGGGCCGTAATCGCCGGTACTCTGGCGCTCGGGATTGCTGTCTGCTGTGCGCCGGTTCGGGTCGAGGGGGTCTGGATAGATGAGGCGAGCCGTTCTCGTTGCCGCTGCTGCGACAGCAGCCGTCTTCGCCGCGGGCGCAGGGGCGGCCGTGACGAGCTACGACGCCAACGGCACCGTGCTCGTCGAGGGGAAGAAGGTCTTCCCCATCGTGCTCGCCAAGGGGCCGGAGCGGGGCACGACGACTCCGGCCGGGGTCGATGCGCTCACCGAGACGATCGGGGCGGGCGTCAACTTCTTCAAGGTCGGGCCCGCGACGACCCCGTGGAGCGACGCCGACATCGCCGACGCGAACCTGTGGGATCAGGCGCTGGCCGGCCGCGGCGCCTACACCTGGATCAACCTGAGCACGCTCAGCCAGGCGGCCCCGGGCTCTCCGACCGACGCGCTGCTCCAGAAGGTGCTCTGGACGCTCCTGAGCGACCCGGCCGGCAGTGCCGGGATCGGGATGTGGAAGGGCGCCGACGAGCCGTGGTGGAGCGGCATCGCGCCGTCGGCGCTGCAGTTCGCGTACTGCCGCGCGACCCACCACGGCGATCCCTCCTGGTGCGGGGGCGAGCGCTCGCTCGACCAGGGCCACCTCTGGGTCACGATCGAGGCGCCGCGCGGCACGGCCGGCGACCTCGCGCCCTACGGCGCCGTCACCCTCGCCCACGGCGTCGACGACTACCCGGTGACGCTCTCCGCGACCGATCCCGACCTGCACCAGGTGGGCGTGTGGACGAGCACCCTCGCCTCGGTGACGCCGGGCGCGTCGGTGTGGACGACGCTCCAGATCTGCGCGAGCGGCAGCTACGACGGTCACGGCAACTTCGTGCTGCCGACGCGCCTGCAGGAGCGCTACATGATCTACGACGCGATCCTCAACGGCGCCCGCAACCTCGCCTTCTACGGCGGCAACAACCACAACTGCTGGAACGCCGCCGACACCACCTACGGCTGGAGCTGGACGTTCTGGAACGACGTGTTGAAGGGTCTGATCCAGGAGATCAACGGCTCCAGCCCGCTCGCGCCCGCGCTGGTGAACCCCGGCTCGACGCGGCCGCTCGCGACGAGCGACTCGACGACGGAGGTGATCAGCCGCCAGGGCAGCAGCCCGAGCGACCTGTGGGTGATCGCCGCCCGCTCGGGCACCGGCAGCCAGCCGGTGACGATCAGCGGCCTGCCGGCGAGCGTCACGAGCGGCAGCGTCTACACGGAGGGCCGCACGGTCAGCGTGAGCGGCGGCTCGTTCACCGACACCTTCGGCCGCTGGGACGTGCACGTCTACCACTTCGATGCGAGCACGCCCGCCGCCCCGGCGCCGACGCTCTCGTCGTTCGCGCCCGGCGAGGCCGCGGTCGGTACGACGATCGCGCTGACGGGGACGAACCTGACCGGCGCGAGCGCCGTCATGTTCAACGGAGCGAAGGCGAGCTTCGAGGTCACCTCCGACTTCCGGCTCACGGCGACGGTTCCCGGCGGTGCGACCAGCGGCCTCATCTCGGTCACCGCGCCAGGCGGCACCGCGACGAGCACGAGCAGCTTCACGGTGACGCCACGGCACGGCACGGCGGCCGCTTCCTCACCCACCGCGGAGCCGTCGGCCGCCGGCGGCACGACACCAGCGACCACCGCCGTCGCGACGCCGACGCAGATGCGCGCCACTCGCTGGAGCCGCTACCTGCTCGCGGAGTGACCTAGCCACTCGGCCAGCGGCAGCCTCGCCGCCAGGGCAGAGAAGTCGCCGCCGTCTCGAATCGCAGTCGCGGCGTCCGCCATCGCCTGCACCGCGACCCACGTGAGCCCGCCGCCGACGCTCACACGCTGCGCGCCGGCGTCGACGATCTCGCGAAGCGACACGCCGGGAAGCGCGAGCACGTTCACGGGCTTGACCAGCGCCTCGCAGACCGCGCCTATCTCCGCTGCCGTCCGCAGCCCGGGCGCGTAGAGCACGTCGGCGCCGGCCTCCTCGAACGCGTGCAGCCGCGCGATCGTGTCGTCGAGGTCGGGGTTTCCGCGAATGTGGTTCTCGGCGCGAGCCGTCAGCACGAACGGGAAGCCGAGCCTGCGCGCAGCGTCGGCCGCGGCGGCGACGCGCGCGACCGCGTGCTCCAGGTCGTAGAGGCGGCCGGCAGGGTCCCAGTCCTCGATCGAGCCGCCCACCGCCCCCGCCTCGGCCACCCGCCTCACCGCCAGCGCCGCGGCCTCCGGATCGGCGCCGTAGCCGTTCTCAAGGTCGACGGAGAGCGGCAGCTCCGTCGCCCGGTCGAGGACCGCCGCGTGCTCGACCACCTCGTCGAGCGTGACCCGACCGTCGAGCCGCCCGAGCGTGAACGCGAAGCCGGAGCTCGTAGTGGCGAGCGCCTCGAAGCCGAGCGCCGCGAGCACGCGCGCCGAGCCGGCGTCCCACGGATTCGGGATCACGAACGGCCGCCCCGCGTGCAGCGCCTGGAACGCTGCCGCCTTCTGCCGCTGCGTCATCGGGCGGACTATGGCAGCGCAGCCCGGTCCTGCCGGTAGGTCTCGGAAGCGGCGGGCGTGGTACACGTAGGGATCCCGCCGGTTCCCGCCCACTCATCCCGGCCGACGACGCTCGAAGAGGCGACTCGCAAGCGCGAAAGTGCGCTGGGCGCCGCGCTCGAAGCCGGCTTCGACGGACTCGTCGTGCGCTCGCCGCCGACCGTGCGCTGGCTGCTCTGCGGGAGGGGTCAGCCGGTCGACGTCTGCGCCGCCGACTACACGATTCTCCTGCTGGCGTCCCGCGCGTACGTGCTCCACATGGACATCGAGGAGTCGCGCGTGGCACGCGAGGAGCGGCTCGAGGAGCTCGGGTTCGAGCGCGTGACGTTCCCGTGGCACGCCGGGCCCGACGAGACGCTCGCCGAGCTGCTCGGCGGGGCGCGCGCAGGCTCCGACGCAGAGCTCGAGCCGGCGCTCGCATCGCACCGGCGCGAGCTCTGCGAAGCCGAGCGCGAGCGCTATCGCGCCGCCGGCGCGGCCGCCGCAGACGTCTTCGCCGCGACGCTGGAGACGCTCGCCCCGGGCCGCAGCGAGCTGGACGTGGCAGGCGAGCTCGCCGGGCGGGCGCAGGCGCAGGGCCTCGTGCCGCGCGTCGTCCTCGTCGCCGGCGCGGCGCGGCAGCGCGTGCACCGGCACCCGCTGCCCACGCGTGCCTCGCTCGGGCCGCACGCGCTGCTGGCGCTGACGGCCGAGCGCGAGGGCCTGTTCGTCTCGCTGACGCGGCTCGTGTCGTTCGGAGCACCGCCGGTGGAGCTCGCACGGCTCGTGCGGGCGTGCGCGGAGGTCGACGCCGGGGTGCTCACGGCCTCGCGGCCCGGCGCGAGACTCGGGGAGCTGCTCGAGGTGCTCTCGTCGGCCTACGAAGAGCACGGCTTCCCGGGCGAGTGGCGCCGGCACCACCAGGGCGGCCTCACGGGGTACAAGGGCCGGGAGGTCTTCGCGACCCCGGGCGAGCCGACGCGGTTGCCGCCGTCGTGCGCCGTCGCCTGGAACCCCTCGATCGCGGGCGGCGCGAAGTCGGAGGACACGGCGCTCGTCGCAGGCGACGGCGTGGAGATCGTCACCGCCACGCCAGGGCTGCCGGTGCTGGAGACGGGCGGCCCGCCGCGACCGGGCATCGCCGAGCTGTAGCGGACCCGCGGCTACGTCGACAACCGCTCGGCGAGGAGCCGCGTCACCGGCCACGCCCCGTCGGACGTGTTGGAGACGACGGTGTGCACGATGCCCTGTGCCGGGTCGTGCACGGTGCGGAACGAGACCCCCGCGTCGGAGCCTTCCAGCATCACGACGTCGCTCGACGGGTGCAGCCAGAAGCCGAGGCCGTAGCGTCGCGGCCCCTGCGGCACCTCGCTCCGGGGTCGCACCAGCTCGGCGACGGTGTCGGCGCGCACGAGGCGGCCGTCGAACAGCGCGCGCCAGAAGGCGCTCACGTCGGCCGCAGTCGTGAAGATCCCGCCGTCGCCGCTGCCCCGCACCGGGAGGTGGAACACGTTCGACCTCGAGACGCCGTCGACGGTGACGTAGCCCGCGGCTGCGCGGCCCGGCAGCTCGTCGGAGCGCAGGAAGGCCGTGTCCTCCATTCCCGCCGGGCGGCAGACGCGCTCGCGGACGAGCTCGTGGAACGGCATCCCGCTCGCGCGCTCCGCGATCAGGGCGAGCACGACGTAGCCGCTGTTGCAGTAGGCGAACCGCGCGCCGGGCGCGAACTTCGCCTCGCGGCCCTCGAGCACCGCCAGGTACTGCTCGGTGGTCGCGAGCTCGTGCACCGGGACCGGCAGGACGTACTCGGCGACGTCCTCGACCGCCTCCTCGTCGAGGTAGTCGCCGATGCCGGACCGGTGCGACAACAGGTGCTCGACCGTCACGTCGTCGCCGATCAGCGGCAGGTCGCCTCCGAGCACGGACCGAGCCGTCGTCGAGAGGTCGAGCGAGCCGTCCTCGACCAGCGTCGCGACGGCGACCGCCGTGAGGCCCTTCGTGCCGCTTGCGACGCCGAACTGCGTGTCGAGCGTGTTCGGGATCTCGTGGCCGCGGTACGCCAGGCCGTACGCCTTCGCCAGCTCGACCTCGCCGCCGCGGTCGACGCGGACGACTCCCGAGAAGCCGCGCTCGGCGGCGAGCGCGTCGACCGCCTGCTCCAGGGGCTCCACCGGCAGAGGGTAACGCAGCAGGTACGACGGCGGCTCAGCGGGCCACGACGACCACGCGTCCACGCCCGGCGGCGCCGCCCCGGCACGCGTAGGCGAGGAGACGGCGCTCGATCTGGACGTCGAGGAGCTTCGAGCCGGCGGGAGCGCGCGCCGCCACATGGTCGCGGCCCGTCGCGAGCGTCAGCTCGTGCACCGCGGCCCCGGCGGCGTAGACGGCGACGCCGGCGTCGGCGTCGAGCAGCGGCGCAGCGCCGCGCGCGACCGGCCAGGAGTGCACGAGGCGGCCCGAGAGGAGGCGGACGTCCAGCCGCGGCCGGTCGCTCCGGAGGACGAGCACCTGGCCCTCGTCGAGCGCCGCTGCCCGTGCGCGCGCGCCCGGCACGCGCCCGTAGCGCGCGCCGTGGGCGTGCCACATGGCGATGCCGCCGTCGGCGCCGACGGAGACGGCGTGCTCCTCGTCGTCCAGGCCGAGCGGCAGCACCGGCCCCGTGGCCGTCCACAGCTCACGCCGGTTGCCGCTGACGACGCCCCCGGTGAGCGTGCCGCCGGGCGACCTGGTGTAGCGGCCGAAGAGGCGCAGCCAGTTCGTCGCGACGACGGGCCCGAGGAAGGGCCCCCGCGCCGGCCCGATGCCGGTGACGCGCGCGAGCACGACCTCGCGCTCGATTGCCGACGCCTTGACGGCGATCGCCGTCGAGCCGCGGCGGACGACCCACAGCGCCTTCGTCAGCGCGAGCCCGAGCGCGCGGTCGCCCGGCCGCACCCAGAAGCGGCCGCCGAGGCGGCAGGTCGGGCCGTCGGCGCGCGTCAGCCACCGCGCACCCGCGCCGCCGCTCGGCCGGAGCAGGCGCACCACCGGGCAGGCGCCTCTCGCCGTGGGATCCTGGGCGACCGCGAGCCACTCCCGGTCCATCGCGAAGCCGGCGATGCGATGGCCCGGCGAGGGCAGGAAGGTCCAGGCCGACCTGCCGCGGGCCACCCCCGGAGCCGCCGCCGGCACGAGCGCCGCGCCCACCGCCGCCAGCACGATCGCGACCGCGCAGCGCCTCACCGGGTGAACCAGCGCCACACGTTCAGCGCGACCCGGTCGAGGGCTGCGCGCTCGCGGCGTGGCAGCCCGGCGCCCGGCGAGCGGATCGTCTCGGCAAAACCGGTGTTGCCCCACGAGAAGACCTCTCCCCTGCCGGCGGCGGCGTACGCGATGTCGATGCGCCGTGGACGGACCGAAGACGGCTCGTAGGGGAACGGCCGCGTGCCGAGCCACGCGACAGCCTTCAGCGTCGGCGTGAACCGCGGGACGGTCGCCGAGGCGATCCTGATCGTCCCGCGCGGCGACAGCTGCGGGTCGACGGTGTCCACTTCGCCCATAGCGACCCCGAACGCGTCTCCTGCTTTCAGACCGGTGCCCTCGAAGAGCCACGGAAGCTCCTCCGTCACCCCGGGCAGGAGGTGGTACACCGGCCGGATCGACGCGGGCCAGCAGCACGAGCGGAAGCCGTCGGCGGCGAGCTTGAAGTCCGAGCGCGCCGCCGTCCGGTAGCGGTAGGAGAGGCGGACGATCTTCCCTCCGCCGATCCGGACGGCGCCGTAGAAGGAGTTGCCCTGGAAGAAGTAGAGCCGGCCGCCGCCGTCGCGGTAGCGCAGCAGCCTGGCGTACGTCCGCGGCTCGTAGTACTCGGTGTGGCCCTCGAAGACGATCGTCGCGTAGCGCCGCAGGAGCGAGAGCGGCAGCCGGCCGAGCTCGACGTCGGTCACCGCCTGCGGGGACAGGTGGTGGGCCTGCACCCAACCCGCGAACGCCCTCTGGCCCGACGCGTGCGCCTCGCGGCCGGCGAGCGAGATCTCGGGTCGGCCCATCTCGAACGGGCCGAAGAGCGGCACGACCGGGTCGCGCGGGTGCGCGTACCAGCTGTCGATCCGGCCGTCGCGGTTCTCGTCGTAGCGGTTGTAGGCCCGCCACGTGATGTACGGGTAGACGACGAGGGCCGTCCCGTGCGGCGGGTCGTCGAGCGGCAGCGCCGGCTCGTGCACGACGAGCGGGAAGCGCGCGGCAAAGGAGCCGCTGCGCACGCGGAGGAGCCACAGGCCGCCCGCGGGCACGTCGGGCACGCGGTACTCGAGCCACCCGGGCTGCGCGACCGCCTGCGCGCCGAGGCCGCGCCCGGTCGGGCTCGAGGCCGAGACGAGATCGAGCGTATACGGCCCGGCGCGGTCGGTCGCCACGTGGACGCGGACCGTCTGGCCGGCCGAGACGCCCTGCGCCTCCGGCGTGTAGACCGTGACGAGCCGCAGGTGGACGAGCACGCGCGTGGCGGCGCAACGATGAGTCGTGGCGCTGCAGACCCGCAGGACGTAGGAACCGTCGGGCAGCCGCCGGCCGCCGGGCGCGCGGCCGTCCCAGGTGACCCTCGAGACGCGGGCCGCGGTCCTGCTCCCGGTCACCGTGAGCAACGTCGCGCCCGACGCGAGGCGCACGTGCAGGCGGAGCCTGGTGCCCTTCGGCGCTCGGACCCGTACCGCGACCACGTCGTCGCGCCCGTCGCCGTCGGGAGAGAAGGTCACCCGGCGGAAGCCGTCGCCCGGCCGGTCCGACGGCTCCGCGGTCGGCCCGGCGCCGAGGACCACCGGGCGCGCCGGCTGCGACGACCTCGGCTGCTTCGCCGCACCGGCGAGCGGAGCCGCGGACGCGAGGGCCAGTGCCGCAACGGCGGGCGCAACGGTCGAGAGGCGGCGCATCACGCCTCGCAGCCTAGACAGCAGGCGCCGGGAGCAGCTCCTCCGGCGCCAGTGCAGCGCCCGCCGCGCGCAGCTCGTCCGCACGCGCCGCCCCGAGGGTCTCCTCCACCCAGGCCGCCACCTTTTGCTGGGCCCGCGCCTCGCTCGGCTCCATGGCCACGCCGATCTCGCCGAACAGCCGCTCGGACGCGGCGAGCATCGTCGCGGCACGCTCGGCTTCACCGTCGAGCATGGCCAGCTCGGCCAGCCCACCGAGGCCGTACGCCATCACCTCGCGATAGCGGAGCCGCAGTGCGATGTCCAGGCTCTCGCTGAGCGCCCTGCGGCCGCGGTCGGGGCGGCCGCAGGCGATCTCCGACCGCGCCAGGTTGTGGAGCAGGACCGCGAGGCCGTCCTCGTCTGCCGGGCGCGCCAGCTCGATCGCCTCGGTGAAGTACTCGACCGCGGTCGCCGGGTCTCCGCGCATGTCGGCGATCGTGCCGAGGTTGCCCAGAGCCGTGGCCTCGCGGCTCACCTTGCCCTGGCTCCGGAAGAGGGGGACGCTCTCCTCGTAGAGCGCCGCCGCGCGATCGAGGTCGCCCTGTGCAATGGCGACGCCGCCGAGCTCGGCGGTGCAGCGGGCGACGCCGTCGTCGTCTCCGAGCTCACGGTGGAGGTCGAGGCTCTCCTGCAACAGCGCTGCGGCGAGCGTCGTCTCTCCCTGCCGGAACGGGAAGATCGCGCCGTGCGCGAGGGCCAGCGCGCGCAGCCGCTTCGGCGCGCCGACGGTGCGCACGAACAAGCCGTCGAAGAAGCGGCGGCCGTCGGTCAGCTGGCCCCGCACGACCCAGTACCAGCGCGCCGCGACCGCGAGTCGCACCTCCAGCTCGACCTCGCCCGCGGCCGCCGCCCACGTCATGGCGGCGCGCAGGTTCTCGTGCTCCTCGTCCAGCAGCCGGAAGATCGTGGTCTGAGGATCGGCGCCGGCGTGCCACGCAGCCGACGCCTCCTCCACCGCCGCGAGGACGTACTCGCAGTGGCGCCGGCGCAGCGCCTCGCCCTCGCCGGACGCCTCGAGCAGCTCGCGCGCGTACTCGCGGATCGTCTCGAGCATCGCGAATCGCGGCTCGGCGGCCGGCCGTCGCAGCCGCCGCACGAGGCTCTCGTCGACGAGCGACCCGAGTGTCTGGAAGACGTCGAGCCCGCCGTGGCCGCACACCGCCTCCGCCGCCTCGAGCGTCCAGCCCCCGAGGAAGACGGCGAGCCGCGCGAAGAGCGTGCGCTCGCCGTCGCTCAGCAACCCGTGGCTCCACTCCAACGTCGCCCGCAGCGTCCGCTGCCGGGCGGGCAGGTCGTGCGCCCCGCCGGTGAGCAGGTCGAGCGCGCGGTCGAGGCGGCGGCTCATGGCCTCGGGGGGCAGGAGCTTCGAGCGGGCCGCGGCCAGCTCGATCGCGAGCGGCAGCCCGTCCAGGCGCTCGCAGACGTGGGCGACCGCCTCGATGTTCGCGTCGTCGAGCTCGAAGTCGGGGTCGACCGCACGCGCGCGGGCGGCGAACAGGCGCACGGCGTCGTTCGCGGCGAGCTCCTCGAAACCCGACGTCCGCCCGCGCTGCGGAAGGGCGAGCGGAGGCACGGGATACTCGTGCTCGCCCGCGAGCCGCAACGGCGAGCGGCTGGTGGCGAGGACGAGCAGGCGCGGCGCCGCCGCGAGCAGACGCGCGACGAGCCCCGTCTCGGCGCCGAGCTGCTCGAGGTTGTCGAGCAGCAGGAGCATGCGCTTGCCGCGCAGGTGCTCCTCGACCGCCTCCTCCACCGGGCCTGCGCCCTCCGCCACGCCGAGCGAGCGCACGACCGACCCCGCGAGCAGCGCCGCGTCGCGCACGGGCGCGAGATCGACGAAGACCGCGCCGTCGCGGAGCTCCGGGCCCAACTCCGCCGCCGCCGCGAGGGCGAGGCGTGTCTTGCCGGCTCCGCCGGGACCGGTCAGCGTCACCAGCCGCGCGTCGCCGCGCAGCAGCGCGGTGATCGCGGCAACCTCGAGCCGGCGCCCGACCAGGGGTGTCGGCGGCGACGGCAGCTGGAGGCGGGCCGGCGCCGGCGCGTCGGGGGCGGCCAGCGCAGGGTCGTGCCGCAGGATGCGGCGCTCGAGCTCCTGCAGCTCCGGCCCGGGATCGACGCCGAGCTCCTCCACGAGCAGCTCCCGCGCCGCGCGGTACGCCTCGAGCGCGTCTGTCTGTCGTCCCGAGCGGTACAGAGCGAGCACGTGCTGGGCGCGGAAGCGCTCGCGGTAGGGCTCGGCCGCGATCAGCCGCTCCAGTTCCGGCACGAGCTCCTCGTGCCGGCCGAGCGCGAGCCCCGCGTCGTTCCGGAGCTCGAGCGCGTGGAGGCGCCGCTCTTCCAGGTGGCCGGCTTCGGCCTCGGCCAGCGGTTCGCCCGCGAGGTCGGCGAGGGGTGATCCGGACCAGAGCCCGAGGGCTGCGCGGACGTCCTCGGCGGCGTCCGCGGGTGCGCCGGACGCCAGCGCCGCCGACGCGCGCTCGACCAGCTTCTCGAAGCGGGCGAGGTCGAGCTCGGCGCCGTCGAGCCGCAGCCGGTAGCCAGTGCCGTGGGTCTCGATCCGCCCGGACCCGAGAGCGCGGCGGAGGCCGTGGACGTACACCTGGAGCGACGCCACCGCGGACCGCGGCGCGGAGCCGTTCCAAAGCGCGTCGACCAGCCGGTCGCGGGAGACCGCCGCCTCGGCGTTCAGGAGCAGGAACGCCAGCAGCGCGCGCTGCTTCGGTGCGCCGAGAGGCAGGCGGCGCCCCTCTTCGCGTGCCTCCACAGGCCCGAGGATGCGGAACTCGATCGTCGTCAACCTCTCTCTGAAGCCGGCGCCAAGTGGATCTTAAGCGGGTGGCTCGATGGTGCTCCCGACCCCGCGAACGGAAGGAGCACCCACATGATCCACGCAGGCGACAGCATCCACAACCCGGTCACCGGCGAGCGCATCGTCTTCCGTCAGACCTCCCGCGAGACGAACGGCGAGGCCGTCGTGATCGAGACCTTCGTGCAGCCGGACGGCTTCGTGGCGGCGGCGCACGTCCACCCGGGCCAGGAGGAGCGCTTCGAGATCCTCCGCGGCACGGTCGGCTTCAAGGTTGGCCGCAAGAAGCTCGTGGCCGGCCCCGGCCGCCGGCTGACGGTGCCGGCGGGGACGCCGCACACGTTCTGGAACGCCGGCGACGACGAGGCGCACTTCGTCTGCGAGGTGCGGCCGGCGCTGCAGTTCGAGGCGCTGCTCGAGACGATGTTCGCGCTCGCCGCCGACGGCAAGACGAACCGGAAGGGCATGCCGAACCCCCTGCGGCTCGCGGTGATCGCGAACGCCCACTTCGACACCGTGCAGCTCCCGTTCCCGCCGGCCTGGCTGCAGAGGGCGGGCCTCGCGCTCGGAGCGCCCTGCGGCCGCCTGCTCGGCTACGGGGCGACCTACGTGCCCGCCGAGCCCGCGCCCGTCGCGGTCATCGCCTGATGCGGCGCCGCCTCCTGCTCGCCGTCGCGGTCGCTGCGCTGCTGACGCTGGCACTACTCGGCCTCGTCGTGCGGAGCGGCCGGACGGCCACCGCCTGAACCGGACGGCGACGGCACGTGGGGACACGTGCCGTTGCTGTCGCCTCCCCCATCCCCCACGAAAGGACCAACAAGATGCACGACGCGTTGACGACTCCGCTTCCGGCCTCCTGGCTCTCCAGTCGCCTGGGTGTCGGCGCCGCCGAGATCGAGCGCCTGCGCGACGAGGGCGAGCTCTACGCCGTCCGCGCCGGCGACTCCGGCGAGTGGCTCTACCCGGCGTGGCAGTTCGGCCCGGGCGGCAGCGTCCCGAGCGGCGTCCGCGAGGCGGTCAAGGCTGCTCGCACCGCAGGGCTCAGCGAGGCCCGGCTGGTTACGCTGCTGCGCCGTCGCGTCGGCCTCGTCGGCGGCGGGCGGCTGCTCGACCTGCTCTTCGAGGGCCGCTCCGACTACGTCCTCGACCTCGTTCGCGCGACCGGAGCCGCCTGAGCCGCGGCGCGTTAGGCTCACCGCCGCAAAACGTCCAGCAAGGGGGAATACATGCGCAGACGGCTGCTCATGCTCGCGATCGCGTGTGCGGCACTTCTGGCGGCGCTCGTGGGTTCGACGACACGGGGCGCCGCCGGAGCCGTGAGCGATCAGAGCCAGAACTACATTGTCCTCTACAAGAGCCAGAGCGTGCCCGCGACCGCCGCCCGGGCGATCCAGCAGGCGGGCGGGACGCTGGTGTACGCGTACGGCCAGATCGGCGTCGCCGTCGCGAGGTCGGCCGACGCGTCGTTCCGGAGCAAGCTGCTCCAGGCGGACCCGTCGGTCGAGAACGCAGCCGCGACCGCCGGGTTCGCGACGCAGGTCGAGGACGACGAAGCGTCGGGGCCGCCTCCCGGCGACCTGCCGAACGCGCCCGCGAGCGACACCGACTCGCTCTCGCCGCTCCAGTGGGACATGCGGCAGATCCACGCGCCGGAGGCGCACGCGATCACCGGCGGCAGCCCCGCGGTGCTCGTCGGCGACATCGACACGGGAATCGACTTCAACCACCCGGACCTCGCGCAGAACATCGACGTGGCCGACAGCGCCAACTGCGTCGGCGGCGCTCCCGTCCCGGGCCTCGCGGCCCAGGACGACGACGGCCACGGCACGCACACCGCGGGCACGATCGCGGCGGCGAGCAACGGCATGGGGATCGTCGGCGTGGCGCCGAACGTCCGCATCGCCGGGATCAAGGCCGGGGACAGCGCCGGGTTCTTCTTCCCGGAGGCCGTCGTGTGCGCCTTCGTCTGGGCGGGCACGCACCACGTCGACGTCGCCAACAACAGCTACTTCGCCGACCCGTACCTGTTCAACTGCCGCAACGACCCGGTGCAGCGCGCGATCTGGAAGGCGGAGCAGCGGGCGATCCTGTTCGCCGAGCAGAACGGCGTCACCGTCGTCGCGGCCGCGGGCAACGAGAGCGAGGATCTGGCCCACCCGAGCGTCGATGCGACGAGCCCGGACAACGCGACGCCGGAGACGCGAGCCGTCACGAACGCGTGCGTCGTGATACCGGTCGAGGTTCCGGGCGTGATCGGGGTGACCGCCGACGGGAACCGGCGCCAAAACACCCAGGATCCGAACGCCGGCTACCTGAAGTCGTTCTACTCGAACGTCGGCGAGGGCGTCACGCAGGTCGTGGCGCCGGGCGGAGACTCCGTGTTCGGGTCGACCCCCGAGGCGCCGAACGGCCGCGTCCTCTCGACCTGGCCGCCGAACATCCCCTGCAGGCGGAGCGTGCAGGAGCCGACGAACGACCCCAACGAGCCCACCGCCGTCTACTGCTACCTGCAGGGGACGTCGATGGCCGCGCCGCACGCCGCCGGCGTGGCGGCACTCATCGTCAGCCGCTTCGGCAGCCTGAACAGCCCGCAGAACGGGAAGATGCGGCCGGACCAGGTCAAGGCGTTCCTCGATCAGACGGCGGACCCGCAGCCCTGCCCGGCGACGCTTCCGCCGACCTACGAGAGCTTCTTCGGGGTCGGGACGGAGAGCGGCACGTTCGCACAGTGCCAGGGCGGCCCCGGCTACAACTCCTGGTACGGGAACGGCCAGGTCGACGCCTTCAACGCCGTCACCCACGGCTCGGGCAACCAGTAGACCCACCGGCCACGGGGGCCCGCCTTGCGGAGGGCGGGCCCTCGTCGGCGCTCGTGGCGCCGACCGCGACCGTCGGACGCGAGGGAACGGCGCGACGCGTCGGCGTCGAGGAGGTGGTGGAGGACGACGTGGCTCGTGGTCGAGGCCGGCGACGACCAGGTCGTGGCCGACGGGCGGCTGCGCCGCGGCGATCGGCCTCGCCCTCGACGAGCCTCGAGGGAGCCCGCTGCCTAGCGGAGCTTGTCGGCCATGGCCGTGAGCAGCTTCCAGGCGATCACGGAGTTGCTCTCGACCAGCGGCCGGAAGTCCCACGGCGTCATGCCGAAGCACAGCATGTCGGTCTTGGCGGTGATGGTGGCTGTTCGCTCGGAGCCCGTGAGGAGCGCGATCTCGCCGAAGTAGTCGCCGGCGCCGATCGTGCCTCGCGCCTTCCCCTCGACCGTCACCTCGCCCTCGCCGTCCTGGACGACGAAGAACCCCGCTCCCCCGACGCCCTCCTTCGTGACGGTGTCTCCGGCTGCGAACCGGCGTTCCCGCATCGAGCTCGCGATCTGCTCGAGCTCGCGGCCCTCCAGGCCGGAGAAGAGCGGCACCTTCTTCAGCAGCTCTGCGGAGGCCCGGGCCACGGCAGAGTTATACAACCCGAGCGGCTCTCCCGCACGCGGCCGGCGTGGTTCGGGCAGGATGCGTCCCGTTGAAGCTCACAGTCGTCGGCTGCTCGCCCGCATGGCCCAATCCGGGCGGGGCGCAATCCGGGTATCTGGTCGAGGGCGCCGGCCGGCTCCTGCTCGACTGCGGCCCGGGCGTGCTCGCACGCCTCCGCGAGCGGGAGGGATGGCCGCGCGTCGACGCGGTGGTCCTCACCCACTTCCACCTCGACCACTGGGGCGACCTCGTGCCGTGGATCTTCGGCGCCAGCTTCGGCGCGGGCCGCGGCGGCGAGCGAGCGGCGCTGTGGCTGCCACCCGGCGGCGGCGAGACGCTGCGCTCGTTCGGCGCCAGGCTCGCGTTCGCGCCGCAGATCGACGGCGTCTTCGACGTGCACGAGTACGAGGACGGCGTCCCGTTCACCGCCGGCGGCTTCGACGTGACGCCGTTCCGGCTCCTGCACTACACGGTGTTGACCTTCGGCCTGCGCGTCAGCGACGGGAACTCGACCGTCGCCTACTCGGGCGACACCGGGCCGAGCTCGAAGCTCGCGGAGCTCGCCCGCGGCGCCGACGTCTTCCTGTGCGAGGCCACCCTGGCGGCGCCCGAGCCGCCCGAGGAGCGCGGCCACCTCACCGCCGAGGAGGCGGTGGCCGCCTTCGAGGCGTCGGGAGCCCGACGCCTGCTCGTCATTCACCGGCCCGACGAGTTGCCCCTGAACGGCGGCGTCGAGCGCGCGCGCGACGGGCAAGAGCTCCTCCTCTGACGCGATGGGCGAGCGGATCCTGGTCGTCGAGGACGAGGCGACGATCGCGGAAGCCGTGAGCTACGCGCTGCGCGATGCAGGCTACGAGGTCGATGCCGTCGGCAACGGCCGCGCGGCACTCG
>JBBWZD010000036.1:0-2713 GCA_039648875.1 Actinomycetota bacterium | reverse complement strand
GCTACCGGCCCCGCCGGATCACGAGCCCGATGGAGGTCGACGCGTACCCGAGGAGGTCGAGCCGCAGGTGCGGCGGCTCCGAGTAGGGCGGCGTGTCGACGTAGCCGTCCAGATGGTGCGCGTCGGGTGCGACGAGGATGTCCGCGACCGTGTGGCCGCGCTCCCGCAGGCGCGAGATCAGCGCGTCGAGGTCGCGCTTGCGGTAGATCACCGTCGCGCCGCTCTCGACCGTCTGCTCGTTCGAGCTCAGGTTGAACTCCGTGGTGTGGCAGGCGATCCCGCCCACCTTGAGCGTGCGCTCGACGCTGCTCTCGACGAACCGGAGGCCCTTCTCCAGGTCGCCCAGGTGCTCGAAGCAGCACGACGACCAGGCGAAGTCGTAGCCCGTGAGCCGCTCGGGGATGTCGTTCATGTCGCACACGTCGTAGCGCACCTGGCGGAGAAAGGTCTCGCGATCGACGACGCCCTCGTACGCGAGCGCCTCGACGCCGCTCGCGTACTCGCTGCCGCTGCTCCAGCCCTGGCCGACGCCGATCTCCTCGGGCGCGTCGGTCGCGGTGACCGAGACGCCGTGCTTCGCGAGCACCGCCGCGACCGGCTCCGCGGCTCCGACGCCGAATCCGACTGCCGACGCACCCGGCCGCGCGAGGTTCTCCTTCATCGCCGTGTGCACGATGAACACCCACTCCCAGTACTTCCGGTGGTACGAGAGCGGGATGCGGAGCAGCGCCGAGAGCTGCGCGAAGCGCGGATGCAGGAAGTCGGCCGCCGAGCAGGTCGAGTAGCGCATGAAGTCGTCGCCCGCCGCGCGCGCGACGACCTCGGGCGACGGGATGAGGAT
This sequence comes from Actinomycetota bacterium, assembly GCA_039648875.1. Taxonomy (GTDB): domain Bacteria; phylum Actinomycetota; class Thermoleophilia; order Gaiellales; family Gaiellaceae; genus Palsa-739. The sequence continues at coordinate 1,872 of JBBWZD010000036.1, read as the reverse complement.
GTTCCGCTTCCACGGCTTCGCGGCGAGCTGCTCCTCCAGCGACCGGAGCCGCTCCTCCGCGGCGGCGAGGCGCTCGCGAACGTCCACCTCACCCGGTCGCCGTCCGAACATCGCGCGCACAGACGCGGCAGTCTACGTGGGCGCGCCCCCACGGCCGGGCGCCGCCGGCGGGCCGTCGCGCGGCCGGGGGTTCGCTACCCTTGGCGCCTCGCGTGGCCGTCGGAACCGAAGTCGTAAAGCCCTCCTTTGCCAACAGGCATCGGGCTCTCGCGTACAACCTGCGGGTCGCACGCATGACGGCGGCGACGGAGTTCAAGCTCAAGTACACGGGCTCGGCGCTCGGCTACGTCTGGTCGATCGTCAAGCCGCTCGCGTACTTCGCGGTCCTCTGGGTGGTGTTCGGCCGCTTCTTCAAGCTGGGTGCGGTCTTCGACAACTACCCGCTGTACCTGATCCTCGGCATCGTCCTCTGGACCTTCTTCGTCGACGCCACGACGCTGGCCATGGCCTCGCTCGTCGCGCGCAGCGGCATCCTGCGCAAGATGGCGTTTCCGCGGATCGTCGTTCCCATCTCCGCCACGATGGTGTCGGTCGTCACGTTCGCCATCAACTTCGTCGTCGTGGCCGCGTTCCTCGTCATCTCGAGGGAGATGCCCCGGCCGGCGTGGCTGCTCGTGCCGGTCCTACTGGTCGAGCTCTACGTCTTCACGCTGGGGCTCTCGCTCATCCTGGCGACGCTCTTCGTACGGTTCCGCGACGTCGGCCAGATCTGGGAGCTCGTCACGCAGCTCCTGTTCTTCGCCTCCCCGATCATGTACCCGCTCGGGCTGCTCCCCCCGTGGGCCCGCTCCGTCTCGATGCTGAACCCGTTCACGCAGGTCGTCCAGGACGTGCGGAGCCTCTTCATGCCGAACGCGCCGCCACGCTCGATCCTGGTAGCCCCCGAGGTGCTGGGAGCGGGCGGCCGCATCTATCCGATCGTCGTCTCGCTCGTCGTCTTCGCGGCCGGTCTGCTGCTGTTCCGGCGCGAGGAGCCCTGGGTCGCGGAGCGAATCTGATGGACGACCTCGCGATCGAAGCCGTGGGCCTGTCGAAGTCGTTCCGCCTCCCACACCAGGAGCGGACGACGCTGAAAGCGCACTTCCTCCACCCGCTCGCGAGGACGACGTACGAGCTCCAGTGGGCGCTGCGAGAGGTCAGCTTCCGCGTGGGCACCGGCGAGTTCTTCGGGATCGTCGGCCCGAACGGGAGCGGCAAGAGCACCCTGCTCAAGCTGATCGCCGGCATCTACCGGCAGTCGGCGGGGACGATCCGTGTCACCGGAAAGCTGTCGCCGTTCATCGAGCTGGGCGTGGGCTTCCACCCGGAGCTCAACGCGCGCGACAACGTCCGCATCAACGGCACGCTGCTCGGGCTCACGCGTCGTGAGATCGACGACCGCTTCGACGAGATCATGGCGTTCGCGGACCTCGAGCGATTCGCGGACCAGCAGCTCAAGAACTACTCCTCCGGCATGCATCTGCGTCTCGCCTACTCGATCGCGATCCAGGTGCCGTTCGACATCCTCCTGCTCGACGAGGTGCTGGCGGTGGGCGACGCGGACTTCCAGGAGAAGTGCTTCGCGACGTTCGACCGCTTCCGCGACGAGGGGAAGACGATCGTGCTCGTGACGCACGACCTCGGCGTCGTTCGCCGCTTCGCCGACGCCGCACTCCTCCTTCGCAACGGCAGCGTCGAGGGGTACGGCGAGCCGAAGACCGTGATCGACCTCTATCGCGACGACACGGCGGCGCCGGCGCCCCGGTCGCTCGCCGTCTCCTGACGCAGAGCCTGCGGCGTCGCTGCGCCGAGCGCGCGCTTCGGACAGCGGAC
>JBBWZD010000019.1:0-2855 GCA_039648875.1 Actinomycetota bacterium | reverse complement strand
TTCCTCCTTCGTGGGCTATCGCCCCCTTAGACGCCGCCACGGGAGATCGGTTTGCTGCACCGGTCGCCGGGTCGCGCGACTCTAACCGGTTTCGTCAGGTTGGGGCAGATAGTTAGGCTGCGCGCATGCGCTGGTGCGTGCAGCCGGGCGACACGCCCCTCTTCGGCTCCGAGCGGGGCTGCGCGGAGTTCGAGCAGCGGCTGCTGCGCTTCGACGGCCCGGGGGCCGAGCGGACGTGCGCGCAGGACGACGAGGTGCTGTACGTCGTCTCCGGCCGCGGTCGCGTCACGGTCGGCGGCGAGTCGGCGCAGCTCGCGCCCGGAAGCGCCGCCTATGCGGCCGCCGGCACCCCCTGGCGCGTGGAGGAGACGGGCGACCTGGAGATCCTGTCCGTGCTCGTGCGGAAGCCGCTGACGCCCGCAGGCGCGACGCACGCGGTGCTCGACGTCGCGGAGGTCGAGGCGGCCGGCGCAACGGCTGGGCGCCAGTTCCGGCTGCTGGCGACGCCGGAGGTGGGATGCGCGTCGGCGACCCAGTTCGCCGGCTCCATCCCCGTGGGCCGCGCGCCCGACCACTTTCACAGGTACGACGAGGTCGTGTACGTGCTGGAGGGCCACGGCGCGCTGCACGTCGGCGGCGAGAGCGCGCCGCTGCGCCCCGGCTCGGCCGTCCACCTGCCGGCCCGCCTCGTGCACTGCCTCGAGAACACCGGTCCGGGTGAGATGCAGGTGCTGGGCGTGTTCCGCCCGGCAGGCTCGCCGGGCGAGGCCTACTACCCCGACGGCACCCGGGCCGACGTCGCCGCGGCCGCGAGCTGATGCCGAGGATCGAGCGCACTGCGGCGATCGTGTGGGAGGGCAACGTCGCCCGCGGGGCGGGGTCGATCGACGCCGGCAGCGGCGCCTTCTCCGACCTCGGCTTCTCGCTCGCGACGCGGATCGGCCAGCCGGAGGGGAAGACGAGCCCCGAGGAGCTGCTCGCGGCCGCGCACGCGGGCTGCCTGACGATGTCGCTCGCGTCGGAGCTGACCCGCGCCGGGACGCCCCCCGGCCGGCTGGACGTCGACTGCCGGATCACGATGGACGAGGTGGAGGGGCAGGGGCATCAGATCGTCGCGTCGCACGTGGTGGCGACCGCCGCCGTCGAGGGCCTCGACGAGGCTGCGCTGCTCGCCGCGGCCGAGAAGGCCGACGAGAGCTGCCCCTTCTCGGCTCTGCTGAAGCGCGCCGGCGCCGACGTGAGCGTCGCCGCACGCCTGGCGTGAGGCTCGCCGAGCTCGCCGCCGCACGGCGCACGCACAAGAGCTTCGGCCCGGAGCCGGTGCCGCGGGAGACGCTGGTCGAGCTGCTGGCCGTCGCCGGACTGGCGCCGAATCACCACCTCACCCGGCCCTGGCGCTTCCGCGTGCTCGGGCCCGGGACGCTGGCGCGGCTGCAGGTCTGCGCGGGCGCCGCGGAGGCGGCCAAGCTCGAGCGGGCGCCCACGCTCGTCGTCGCGTCGGCGGCGCTGTCGGGGGAGCTCGTGCAGGACGAGGAGGACGTGTGCGCAACGGCGGCCGCGATCACGCTCGTGCTGCTCGCCGCGACCGAGCGCGGCCTCGCCTCGTACTGGCGGACGCCGGGGGTGCTGCGGACCGCCCGCGGCCGCGACGCGGTCGCGGTCCCCGACGGCGAGCGCGTGCTCGCGCTGCTGCACTTCGGGCCGCGCGTGCGCGACCCCGTGCCGCGCGAACGCGGCTCCGTCGAGGAGTACGTCGACTTCCTCGACTGAGCGGCGGTGCGCGTGCGTACCATCGCCGCATGGCCATCGAGACGCACACCCGCGAATCCGTTCCGTTCCGCATCCGCACCGCCGACGGCGAGACCGTCGAGCTGACGTACTCGTCGCCGCGGCCGGCTGCGACGCACGACGAGCAGGCGGTGCTCGAGACGCTCCCGTGGTTCGAGCCCGGCAAGCCGCTGCGCAACTTCATGCTCCACGAGACCGACCTCTACGACGAGGTCGACCAGGTCTGGGGGCGCCGCTGGGGCGCCGAGGGCATCGGCACGCTGCGCGAGGTCCTCGTGTCCCGCCCCACCGAGAACGAGACGCGGGCGGAGTACGCCAAGGAGTGGCAGTACTACTACTCGAGCGCGGCCGGCACCGCCGACCTGGGGCGGCTGCAGGCGCAGTTCGACGAGTATTACCAGGCGCTCGAGGACAACGGCGTGCGCGTCAACTACATCGAGCCGCCCGTGCCCGCCATCGGCGCCTACGGGTGGATCAAGAACCTCGTCACGCTCGCGGGCGGCGGGCTCGTCGTCCACGGCGGCGCGATCGTCCACCGGTACGGGCTCGGCTCGTGGCAGCGCGGCCGCGAGGTCATCTGGCAGAAGGTGCTGGCCGCGCTCCAGGTGCCGGTGTACCTGACGTTCCACGGCAAGGCCATCTGCGAGCCCGGCGCCGGCCGCTGGCTCGACTCGAAGACCTTCGTCTTCAACGAGTCGGTCGTGGCGAACGAGGAGGGGCTACGCCAGCTCGAGTTCGTGCTCTCGAGCCTCGGCGTCGAGCTCGTCGTCTGCCACAGCCCGGGCTGGTACGACTCGACCGGCCACGGCAACATCGGCACCTCGCACATGGACATGGTCATGCTGACCGTGGACGAGCGGAAGTGCCTCCTGGCACCGCACCTCGTCAACTACGGCTTCGTCCGCGAGCTGATCAAGCGCGACTTCACGATCATCGAGGTGCCGGTCGAGGAGTACTGGGATCTCGCGCTGAACGGCGTCACGCTCGCCCCCGGCAAGGTCGTGATGAATGCCGGCTCGCCGACGGTCCTGCGCGCGCTTGAAAAGCATGACGTGGAGGTGGTCCAG
>JBBWZD010000041.1:0-4943 GCA_039648875.1 Actinomycetota bacterium | reverse complement strand
GCCCTCGTCGTAGACGAACGCGGTCACGACGGGCCCGAACAGCTCCTCCTTCAGCGTGCGGAAGTCCGGATTGCTCGTCTCGATCACGGTCGGCTCCACGAACCAGCCGTCCGTGTCGTCGTAGCCGCCGCCGACGAGCACGCTCGCGTCGCCGTCCGCGGCGCTCGCCTCGTCGATCGCCTGCTTCTGCGTCTCGAACGAGCCGCCGTCGATCACCGCGCCCATGAAGTTGCCGAAATCCGTCGGGTCGCCGACCCGCAGGGCGCGCACCTCCTCCACGAGCTGCTCGCGCAGCTCCGGCCAGAGGTTCGACGGCGCGAACACGCGCGAGGCGGCCGAGCACTTCTGCCCCTGGTACTCGAACGAGCCGCGGACGATGGCGGTGGCGAGCGCGTCGACGTCGGCGGACGGGTGCGCGACGATGAAGTCCTTGCCGCCGGTCTCGCCGACGACGCGCGGGTAGTTGCGGTAGTTGCCGAGGTTCGACGCCACGCCCTGCCACATGCCGTTGAAGACCGCGGTCGAGCCGGTGAAGTGGATGCCAGCGAGGTCGCGGCTCGCCACTGCCGGGTTTCCGACCTGCGAGCCGGAGCCGTAGACCAGGTTGATCACGCCCGGCGGCAGCCCGGCCTCCTCGAAGAGCTGCATCAGGTACCAGGCGGAGTAGGCGGCGGTCGAGGCCGGCTTCCAGACGACGGTGTTGCCCATCAGCGCCGCCGAGGTGGGCAGGTTGCCGGCGATCGAGGTGAAGTTGAACGGCGTCACCGCGAAGACGAAGCCCTCGAGCGGGCGGTACTCCATCCGGTTCCAGACACCCGGCGCCGAGACCGGCTGCTCCTCGTAGATCCTCGTCATGTACTGGACGTTGAAGCGCCAGAAGTCGATGAGCTCGCAGGCCGCGTCGATCTCCGCCTGGTGCGCAGTCTTCGACTGGCCGAGCATCGTCGCCGCGTTGAGCGTCTGCCGCCACGGCCCCGCCAGTAGCTCGGAGGCGCGGAGGAACACCGCCGCCCGCTCCTCCCACGGCGTCCGCGACCAGTCGTGCCACGCCTCGGCGGCCGCGCCGACCGCGCGCTCGACCTCGGCGGCGCCGCCCTTGTGCACCGTGGCGAGCACGTGCGAGCGCCGGTGCGGCATCACCGAGTCGAATGTGTCGCCGGTGCGCACCGGCTCGCCGCCGATCACGAGCGGGACGTCCAGCGGCTGCGACTCCATCTGCTGCAGGCGCACGCGTAGCTCCTCGCGCTCCGCCGCGCCGGGCGCGTAGCTACGGACGGGCTCGTTGTACGGCTCCGGGACGCGGAAGTGGGCGTGTGTGCTCATGTGCCGATTCTAGGATTCGGCCGATGGCCGTGACGCACGTGGCGTACGAGGTCGAGGGCTGGGGCGTGGGGGAGCTCGTGCTCGAGGACGCCCGCGTCGTCTGGCACGAGCTGCCGCGACCGGGACGCCGGCACGTGACAGACTGTTCCGTGGAGCTCGTCGCGCGGCTCCGCGCCTACTTCGCCGGCGAGGCGGTGAGCTTCGACGACGTCCCGCTCGACCTCGAGCACGAGACGCCGTTCCTCGAGCGCTGCGCCCGCGCGCTGCGGGAGATCCCGCGCGGCGAGGTCGTCACGTACGGCGAGCTCGCGGCGCTCGCCGGCTCTCCTCGCGCAGCGCGGGCCGCCGGCGGCATCTGCGCCCGCAACCGGCTCGGCCTGTTCGTCCCCTGCCACCGCGTCGTCTCGGCGGGTGGGCTCGGCTCGTACGGGTCGCACGGGCTCGAGTACAAGCGCCGTCTGCTGGAGCTCGAGGGTGCCTCTCTCTGAGCAGCTCCGCGAGGAGCTGGCAGCGATCGCGCCGGCGGCCGAGTGCGACCGCCTGGCCGAGCTCTCCGGGCTGTTCCACGTGGCCGGCAGCGTGCACCTCCGCGGGCGCGGCGAGGTCGGCGTGCACCTCGATCTGGTCAGCTCCGCGGTCGCGCGGCGGGCCTTCAGCCTCCTGCGCGCGTTCGCCGTCGACTCCGAGATCCGCACGTACCAGCGGCGGGCGTTCGACCACGCCACCCGCTACCAGCTCCACGTCGCGGGGTCGCCGCACGCCTACGGGACGCTCCATCGCGCCGGCGTGCTCGACGCGTCGCACCGCCCGCTCGACCGCCCGCCGCAGCGGGTGCTCGCGCGCCGCTGCTGCCGCCGCGCCTATCTGCGCGGCGCCGTGATGGGCGCCGGCTCGCTCAGCGGACCGCGCGAGCCGCACCTCGAGATCCGCAGCGGCGAGCTCGAGGGAGCCCGCTTCCTCGCCGGCGTGGCGGGCCGCGAGGGGGCGGAGCTGCGCGTGCTCCAGCGTGCACGGCACGCCGTCGCCTACGCCAAGGGGCTCGAGCCGATCGCCGACCTGCTCGTCGCCGCGGGCGCCGGCGACGTCGTGCTCGTGCTCGAGGAGAACGCGGTGCTGGCCGCCACCCGCGCCGACGCGAACCGGCTCGCGAACGCCGACCACGCGAACCTCGTCCGCACGAGCAGGGCGGCGCACGCCCAGCTCGAGGCGCTCCGCAGGCTCGAGCTCGACACGCTCCCCGACGACCTGCGGGAGCTCGCGACGCTGCGCCTGCGCCACCCGACGCTCCCGATCGCGGAGCTGGCGCGCCGCTGCCGGCCGCCGACGACGAAGGCGTCCGCCTACCGGCGGCTGCGGCGCCTGCGCGAGCTCGCCGACTGACCTGCTTTACAAATCGTCTGGCGCGCCCGTCCGCGAAAGGGTCATACTCGAGACGCGGGTCCGCACTCGTCGGGCGGCGAATTCAGACCCCGTTCGCCGCCACGTTCTCGGGTGTGGTTCAACCGGAGGGGAGGCTCGTCCTCGGAGCTTCCCCTCCGGCCCGCGTTCACGTTTCTGCCGCCGGGCGGCGGCGCGGGCGCCGTTAGACTCGCCCTGGAAATCGGCGAAGGAGAGGCTCGAGAGGCATGGCGAAGATCAGGGTCGGCATCAACGGATTCGGGCGGATCGGCAGGAACTTCCTGCGCGCCCAGCTCCAACGCGGTGGCGAGTTCGAGGTCGTGGCCGCCAACGACATCGGCGACACCCGCACGATGGCGCACCTGCTCAAGCACGACTCCGTGCTCGGGGCGCTCGACGTGCCGGTCGAGGCAGGCGACGGCTTCATCCGCGTCGCCGACCACAAGATCGAGTTCGTCTCGGAGAAGGATCCGGCCCAGCTGCCCTGGGGCGACCTCGGCGTCGAGGTCGCGATCGAGTCCACCGGCCTCTTCACCAAGCGGGAGGCGGCGCAGAAGCACCTGGACGCGGGTGCGAAGAAGGTCGTCATCTCGGCTCCGGCCACAGACCCCGACCTCACCGTCGTCCTCGGCGTCAACGACCGCGAGTACGACCCCGAGCGGCACGCGATCATCTCCAACGCGTCGTGCACGACGAACTGCGTCGCGCCGCTCGCCAAGCTGCTGCACGAGGCCTACACGATCGAGCGCGGCTTCATGACCACGATCCACGCGTACACCAACGACCAGCGCACGCTCGACCTGCCGCACTCCGACCTGCGCCGGGCGCGCGCCGCCGCGATCAACCTCATCCCGACCTCGACGGGGGCCGCCCGCGCGATCGGGCTGGTCCTGCCCGACCTGAAGGGCAAGGTCGACGGCATGTCGATGCGCGCCCCGGTGCCGACCGGCTCGATCGTCGACCTCGTGGTCCAGGTAGCGCGCGAGACGACGGTGGAGGAGGTCAACGAGCTCTTCCGCGACCACGCCGACACCGGCGACCTCGAGGGAATCCTGCAGTACTCGGACGAGCCACTGGTCTCTACGGACATCGTCCATTCGTCGTACTCGGCCGTGTTCGACAGCGATCTGACGATGGTGAACGGCAACCTCGTGAAGGTCTTCGGCTGGTACGACAACGAGTGGGGCTACAGCTGCCGCCTGGTCGACCTCGTCGCGCGGATCGCGCAGACGATGCCGGCGGCCGTCGCCGCGTAGCGTGGCGACGAGGCTGCCGCGCTCCGTCCGCGACGCCGACGTCGCGGGCAAGACCGTCCTGGTCCGCGCCGACCTGAACGTGCCTCTGGAGGAGGGCGCGGTCGCCGACGACACGCGGATCCGCGCCTCGCTGCCGACGCTGCGGCTCCTGCTCGAGCGCGGGGCCGCCGAGGCTCGCGTCTGCTCGCACCTCGGCCGCCCCACGACCGACGAGGACCGGACGGCGTACGCGATGCGCCCGGTCGCCGAGCGGCTGCACGAGCTGCTGCCCGACGAGCGGATCCGCCTGCTCGAGAACACGCGCTTCGACCCGCGGGAGACGCGGAACGACGAGTCGTTCGCGCGCGAGCTCGCCGACGGCTGCGACCTCTACGTGAACGACGCCTTCGGCTCGGCCCACCGCGCCCACGCGTCGACCGAGGGTGTCGCCCGGCTGCTGCCCGCCTACGCCGGCCTGCTGCTCGAGGAGGAGCTGCGCCACCTCGGCCGGCTGCTCGGCGACGTCGAGCGCCCCTTCGTGCTCGTCTCCGGCGGCGCGAAGGTGGACGACAAGCTCGGCGTGCTGCAGAACCTCGGCGGGCGGGCCGACACCGTGCTGATCGGCGGCAAGATGGCCGAGCAGCTCCGGGTCCAGAACCCGCTCGACTTCGAGGTCGAGCTGCCGGTCGACGTCGTCGGCGCCGCGGCGTTCGACGCGCAGGCCGAGACGCGCACGTGCCGCGTCGAGGATCTGCCGGACGGCTGGCTCGGGCTCGACATCGGCCCCGAGACGCGCGAGCGCTTCGCGGCCGCGCTCGCCGCCGCGCGCACCGTCTTCTGGAACGGCCCGATGGGCGTCTTCGAGTGGCCGCGCTTCGCCGCCGGAACCCGCGCCGTCGCCGAGGCCGTCGCCGGCAACGACGAGGCGTTCTCCGTCGTCGGCGGCGCCGACTCGGTTCGCGCCCTCAACGAGCTCGGGCTGGCCGA
>JBBWZD010000032.1:0-3436 GCA_039648875.1 Actinomycetota bacterium | reverse complement strand
GCTCAGGGGGCGGGGAGGCGGCGGAGGCCCTCCAGCAGGTCCTCGCGGCTCGCGGCCGCGCAGACGCGGATCCAGCCCTCGCCCTCCCGGCCGAACGCGCTGCCGGGGGCCACGGACACCCGGCGCTCGAGGAGGAACTCCTCCGCCCACGCCGCGACGTCGCCGCCGGAGGCGTGGGCCAGGTCGATCCAGAGGTAGAAGGCGCCGTCGGGCTCGCGGTACGCGATGCCGCGCTCGTCGAGCAGGTCGGTCGCGGCGCGCAGGTTGCCCCGGTAGTGCGCGGCCGCCGCAGCGACCGACTCCTGCGGGCCCTCGAGCGCGGCGAGCGCCGCCCGCTGCGCGGGGGTGTTCACGCAGGAGATCAGCGCCTCCTGGAAGTTCCGCAGCATCGATCCGGGCCCACCGGGAGGCGTGACGAGGTAGCCGACGCGGCCGCCGGTGAGCGCGTACGTCTTCGAGAAGGACTGCACCGTCAGCACCCGGGTCGGGTCGATCGCCGCCGGGCTCACGTGCGGGAGGCCGTAGGTGAAGGCCTCGTAGACCTCGTCGCTGATGATCCACAGGTCGTGCCGCTGCGCGAACGCCACGAGGTCGCGGACGACCTGCTCCGGGAAGACGACGCCGAGCGGGTTCGACGGCGAGTTGACGATGATCGCCCGGGTGCGCGGGGTGACGAGCGCGTCGAGCTCCTCGGTGCTCGGGAGGAAGTCGCGCTCGGCACCGAGGCGGTACGGCACGGGCGACGCGAACTGCATCCGCGGCGCCATCGTGAAGGTCGTGTAGCCGGGGTCGGGGATCAGCACCTCGTCGCCCGGCGCGAGGATCAGCCCGAGCGCGAGGTACAGCGCCTCCGTCCCGCCGGGCGTCACCCAGACCTGGTCCGCGCCGACGTCCATCCCGTTGTCGCGGCGCAGCTTCGCCGCGATCGCGGCACGCAGGGGCGGGATGCCGCCGTTCGCGGTGTAGCGGGTGTCGTCCTCGAGCCACGCCTCGCTCGCCGCCCGCAGCACGTGCGGCGCGACGGGCAGATCGGGCTCGCCGACGGCCAGTGCGACGATGTCGTCGAGCGTCAGCGCGATCTCGAGGATCCGACGGATCCCGCTCTCGGGCACGGCCAGCGCGTTCGACGTGTAGGACGGCACGGCTTCATTCAACCGCCGTCGCGCCGACCGGAACGGGCTGATAGTCTGTCGGTCGGCTTTCGGGCATCAGCGCGCCCTCTCGCGCCGCCCGTCGAGGCTCCTCCCCCACAAGGAGCGGCCTCCCTCCCATCTTCGAACCAGCAGGAGCATCCGCATGGCCAACATCAAGAGCCAGATCAAGCGCATCGCCACGAACAAGAAGGCGACCGACCGCAACAAGGCCGTGAAGAGCGAGCTGAAGACCCACGTCCGGGCCGTCCGCACCGCCATCACCGCCGGCGACAAGGACAAGGCGATCACCGCCCTCGGCCTCGCGTCGAAGAAGCTCGACAAGGCCGTGTCCAAGGGCGTCATCCACAAGAACCAGGCCGCGAACAAGAAGTCCGCGATCGCGAAGGCCGTCAACAGCCTCTGAGTTCATGGTCTTCGACGCGCGAGCGCGTCGAAGCCTGTGTCGCACCGCGGCGCGCTGAGTGTATGAACACCGTGCGCCGCGGATAGCGACGATGGAATGCCGGAAGGGGCCGCTCACGTGATGTGGGCGGCCCCTTCCGCATGTCCGGGGTTCACCGATCAGGGGATCCGGACGCGCGCCAGCGCCGTCCGGATCCTCTGCTCCGTGAACACGCCTCCTAGCGGCGCTTGCGGGTGCCGAAGAGGCCCTCGAGGACGCCGCCGAGCAGCTGCTGCGTCTGCCTGCTGCCGAGCAGCTTCGTGACGGTGGAGACACCCTGCTGCATCGCCTTGCCGCGGGCGGCCGCCTGCCGCTGCTGCTCGCGCTGCGCCGCCGCGTGCTCGCGCTCCGCCTCCTTGCGCGCGGCCTCGTCCTTCCGCGCCTCCGCAGCCGCCACCTTCGCCGCCGCGGCGTCGGTCCTCGCCTTCGCGGCGGCGTCCTTCGCGGCCTGATCGGCGGCGGCCGCGGCGTTCATCTTCGTCGTGAGGATCTCGGAGGCGGACTCGCGGTCGAGCGCCGTGCCGTACTTCGCCTGCAGCGGTGACGCCGCGACGGCCGCGTCGATCGCCGGGCCCGGTGTCGGCGACATGAGCGCCTGCGGCGCGCGGAGGCGCGTCCAGGCGACCGGGGTCGGCGCCCCGTTCTCGTTCATGACGGTGACGACGGCCTCACCGATGCCGAGCGTCGTGAGCACCTCCTCGAGGTCGTAGCCCGACCTCGGGTACGTCTGAACCGTGGCCCGCAGCGCCTTCGCGTCGTCGGGGGTGAACGCGCGCAGCTGGTGCTGCACCCGCGAGCCGAGCTGCCCGAGCACCTCCCCCGGCACGTCCTTCGGCGTCTGCGTCACGAACACGATGCCGACCCCCTTGGACCGGATCAGCCGCACCGTGCGGATCACCTGGTCGAGGAAGTCCTTCGACGCGTCCGCGAACAGCAGGTGCGCCTCGTCGAAGAAGAACACGAGCTTCGGCTTGTCGACGTCGCCGACCTCGGGCAGGTCGTTGAACAGGTCCGCGAGCAGCCACATGAGGAAGGTGGAGTAGAGCGCGGGCTTGTCGGCGACGCCGGGCACCTCGAGCAGGCTGATGATCCCGCGCCCGTCGGGGGCGGTCCGGAGGAACTCGCGGGTGTCGATCTCCGGCTCCCCGAAGAAGCCCTCCGCGCCGGCGTCGGCGAACCCGACGAGCTCGCGGAGGATGACGCCGACCGTCGCCGGGGAGATGCCGCCGAGGCCCGCGAGGTCCGCCTTGCCCTCGTCGCCCGTGAGCCACTGCAGCACCGCGCGCAGGTCCTCGAGGTCGGCGAGCGCCAGGCCGTGCTCCTCCGCGTAGTGGAAGACCAGGCCGAGGCTCGAGGCCTGGGTGTCGTTCAGGCCCAGCACCTTGGCGAGCAGGACCGGGCCGAAGCCGGAGACCGTCGCCCGGATCGGGACGCCCTGGCCGGCGCCGCCGAGGGAGAAGAACTCGACGGGGAACGAGGCCGGGGACCACGACTGCCCGATCGCGGTGGTGCGCGCCTCGAGCTTCGGGTTCGCCACGCCCGGCGACGCGACGCCGGAGAGGTCGCCCTTGATGTCGGCCGCGAACACCGGGACGCCGTTGGCGGAGAGCTGCTCCGCGAGCGCCTGCAGCGTCCGGGTCTTGCCGGTGCCGGTCGCGCCGGCGACCAGCCCGTGCCGGTTCAGCATCCCGAGCGGCACCCGCACCTGCACGTCGGGCATCGGGCCGCCGTTCAGCAGCGCGCCGAGCTCGAGCGCGGGTCCCTCGAACGCGTAGCCCTTCCGGATCGCCTCGATCTGGTCCGCGGAGAGCGGACCCGTGGCCGGAGGCGCCGCAGACGC
>JBBWZD010000029.1:0-7367 GCA_039648875.1 Actinomycetota bacterium | reverse complement strand
TTGAGCGCGCCAACCGCTGGGAGGGCGACGTTCGCCGCGCCCTCGGCGTCGGTCAACGCGCGACGAGCGTCTCGATCTGGCCTGAGTAGCAAGGATGTCGGCTATCGGTTTCTTTGGCAAACCCTAGGAGACTGCGGCAATTGGCGGAGGCAAGTGCGCCCTGCCAGTCATTGTCGTACACACCAAGGATCACCCGCTCAGGAGTTCGGCCGCACGAGGCGAATGCATCCACTCGCGTAGCTCGCGTGTGTCGGCCCGCACGTCTCGCAGCCCGAGCCAACGGCGTAGACGGCCGCCCACTGGCTCGCGCGGTCGGGGTCGCAGGTGAGTAGCCCGGCGAGGTCGGCTGCGCGGGCACTGAGGTCGCCTGCCGGTGAGCGAGTCGCGGCCCAGAAGCCGATGTCTGAGTGTGGGTCGCCGACATGCGGCATCGGGTCAATCGCCAGCACTCGACCGTGATCGCGGAGGAGGTTCTTGTCCATCACATCTCCGTGCAGCAGCACCTCGCTCGACGCGGTCGTTGCAAGAGAGTGCGCCGACGTGCGTGCCTTCTCGATCAGCGCCGCGAGCATCTCGCGCGCCTCCCGCGCCCCCGCGAGCTCGCAACGCGGCAGCTTCCTGCCCGGGCGTCCCTGCGAACTCGTCCGACGACGGCGAGTTGAGCTTGAGGACGGCCGAGTCTCCGTCGCCCGTGGTGCAGGCGAAGACGTGGCCGACGAGGCCTCCTGAGAGCGGCTCGCCGATCGTCAGCCCCCACCGGTCAGCACAGACGGCAATCGCCGCCGGAAGCTTCTCGATCCACTCGTCGTCGGCGGCGGTGCGCATGGACACAAGTGAGCTTAAAGACGGAACTGTGGATGCCCGCTTTGCCGCAATATGCTTTGCCGGTGTCTGCAATCAGCGCACTGGCCATGCGCGATCGCTACCCGCTGTCGTCGCGGTACGACCCGGAGTGGGTGGTTGCGCTCGAAATGGGGCCGCACCCGCTTTGGCAGCTTGAAGACATTCTCCCGGCTGTGGCGCTCGAGCCGGGAAGTCGGGTTCTCGATCTTGGCTGCGGGCGCGGCGCAACCTCTGTCTTCCTCGCGCGTGAGTGTGGGGTGACGGTTACGGCGTGCGACCTATGGGTGGGTGTGGACGAGCTGGAACGTCTCTTCCGCGAGGCCGGTGTCCATGGCTCTGTCACAGCGGTGAATGCGGATGTACGCCGGCTCCCGTTTGAGGATGACGAGTTCGACGCGATCGTGAGCATCGATGCGTTCGAGTACTTCGGAACCGATGTTCATCTCTTGCCCGCGCTGCTTCGTGTCCTGAAGTCCGGTGGGAGAATCGGGATGACCACCCCCGGCTTGACGCCGGATCCATATGAGGCTGACGTCCCGGATGGAGTCTGGTCGCTGTGGGGCTACGAAGTCGCGGCGTGGCACACGCCGGATTGGTGGCGCCGACACTGGCAGTTGAGCGGGCTCCTCGACGGGATCGAGTCTGCGTGGCTCCCCGACGGACGTGAGAACTGGATTCGCTGGACCGAAGCAATTCAGACCGTGAGCGAGAAAGATGAACGGGCGGTGCTCGACTTGCTCGAGAGTCAAGCCGGCGCACAGATGGGCTTCGTCTCCGTTACCGCACGCAAGCGATAGCGCCCTGGCTCCGGCGTCGGCGCCGTTTGACCCGAAGAGCTTTGGTCGGTCTCGATCCGGGCAAGACTCATCATCTGCGACCCGACGCGACAGCGGACCAGAATCGAGATTCTCGGGACGGGCCGTACGCCGACGTAATGCGGCGTACTGAGCGACCCAGCGGACATCTAAGCCCGTTCAGGACGGACTGAGCGTGAAATGCGCCGAGGTCGCGGAATTCGTACCGATCGTTTTCGCGAGGCTAGGTCCCTCGGCACCGCTGACCTTCAGTGGCTCGACCCGCAGACCGGGCGGTATGCGCGCTGGCCCAGGAACTCGTTCCATTCTCTGTGCGTTAGGTCGCGATGCGCGACGCGACAGGCTTGGGCTTCCCACGCCACGGGATCGACGTTCCAGACGACGCCCGTCGCACCGAAGTCGGCTAGGACGTGCGTGCCGTCCGGGAAGAACTCGGCGGTACCGCCTCCCTCCGACACGGGGATCGGCGCGCCGATCAGCTTCTGGGTGGCGACGTCCCAGAGCCGCAGGTTGCCGTCGTCGCTCATCGTGACCAGCATCCGACCGCTCGGGTCGAAGTCGACGGAGCGAACGGCGCTGTTTTCGCCGGCCAACGGGCTGCCGACCGGCCGGCGCTTCGCCACATCCCAGATGACGACGTTGCCCGAGGTGTCACCGACGGCAAGCAGCCTGCCATCCGGGGAGAAGCTCACGGCGGAGTCCCAGGCCTGGCCGTGCGACCCGTTGCGGAGCACTGTCAGCGACTTGCCGGTCGCGACATCCCACAGGTCGGTCTCTCCGGCCAGCGTCGCGGACGCGAGCAGCTTTCCGTCCGGACTGAAGTCGATGTCCTGCGGTGTACCGTCGCGCCCTGGTAGCTCGACCACCTGATCGCCGGTTCGCAGGTCGTAGAGCTTGATCACGTTCGGCTGCCCCTCCACCGCCAGGACACGGCTGTCGGGGCTGAACGCCACCGTGGTGCTCCCTCCGTCGACCGGGAACGCCCTTATCAGCTTCCTGGTGCGCACGTCCCAGATGAGGGCGTGCTTGGTGCCCGAAACCGCGAGCAGCCTGCCGTCCGGGCTGAAGCGAATATCGCTCGTGTCGCCGAACGGTCCGCGGAGGCGACGAACACCGCTCAGCGTCGAGGCGCTCCGCACCTCGACCTCGTTCGAGCCGGGCGACACCGCGAACAACGACCCATGCGGGCTCACGGCCGACGCCCACCTGGAGTCCGAGTTGCGCGTGATGGGGAACGGCCTGCCGAGTCGGCGCGTGCCCGGGACGTCCCAGGCCATCACGCTGCCGTCGTAGCTGCCGGAGTACAGCGTCCGCCCGTCGGGGCTGAACGTTGCCGCATTGACCTCCGCAGACTGGCCGCTATAGACGTCCCTGAGCGCTCTGGCGCGGACGTTCCAGATGCCGATCGTCCCGTCGTCGTCGCCGGTGGCGAGCGTCCTTCCGTCGGCGCTGAAGCTGAGCGAATCGATGTTGCTGCCCGTCCGGTCGGGGGGTGTCGTCCTCTTCCCGGCCGCCAGGTCGAGGAAGGTGACGCTGCCGTCGGTGTGGCCGAAGGCGGCAAGCGATCCGCGGGGCGCGAGCGCCGCAGGCTCGCCGAGCTGGAACGTCCTGACCGTCTCGAGCGTCCGCGCGTCGAGGAGCTCCGACCTACGGTCGCTGGTCGTGACGAGCAGATACCGCCCGTCGGGGGCGTAGCCGACCAACCGGCCGCTCACGATCGGCTGCGACTGACGCTCGGCAGCGCCGGTTCGTGCATCCCGGAGGACGATGATCTCGCGTCTCGGGTTCTCACTGCCCGATCTCATCTCACCTGTCGCGAGCGTCCGTCCGTCGGGCGAGAACGCGAGGTCGGGGATCGTCGCGTTCGGCGAGGAAACCGTGACTCGCGGCTTCGACGCGCCGCGCGGAACGAGGTGGACGATCGCGTGGTGCCCGTCCGTGCTTCCGACCGCGAGCGTCTTGCCGTCCGCGCTATACGCAAGCGCGTGGCGCGGGCTGTCGACTCCGAAGAACGAGATCTGGTTGTCCCCCAACGGCACGCCGCCGCTGCGTTCCATCGTGCGCGCGTCGAAGAAGACGACGTTGCCGTCGTCACCCCGGACCGCGAGCGTCCGGCCATTGGGACTGAGCGCCTCGTCGAACACGCTCCCGCCTCCCTCGTGCGCGACTGCGATCGCAGCCGGCGCGCGCAGGAGCGCCGCCAGGAGATAGCCGCGGGTCGCAAGGGAGTCGTTGATGTTGACCGCCTCCCGCGCGAGCAGGAGAGAGAGGTCGAGCGGTGGCTGAATCAGCGCTTGCGCGCCAAGCCTCCCTGCGGTCGCGGACGTCGCCTGGTGATCCGCCGAACTTCGGGCTGCCAGCGCAACGCCGCCTGCTGCCAGCGCGGCGATGAGCAGCACGAGCGCGGCGGTGAGGAGCATGCGGAGCCGGCGGTTGGCGCGTACGGACGAGCGACGGCTCTCCTGCAGGAAGTCGCGCTCGAGGCGGTTCAGCGCTCCGGCGCCCGCGGACTCGGCCCACTCGGCTGCCGCCGCCAGGCGTGCGCCGCGATAGAGCTCCCCGGGCTCGCGGCCAGACTCCTGCCACTCCGCGGCGGCCTGCGCCAGACGGAGCTGCAGCACGCGGCCGTGGTTGTCCTCTTCGAGCCAGGTCCGGAGCCTCGGCCAGTGCTGCAGGAGAGCCTCGTGAATCAACTCGACACTGCCGCCGTCGGCGACCAGCAGCCGTCGCTCCGTGAGCACGGAAAGCACGTGCGAGACCCGTTCGTCCTCGTCGGCATCGAGCTCGGCGCGAGTGCTCCGGCGCCGGGTGAGCGCCTCCTCGCCGCCGACGAGCCGGAGCAGGACCCGCCGCGCGACCAGCTGGTCGTCGGCTTCGAGCGAACGGAAGGCCGCCTCCGCGTGCCGCGCAACCGCCCCCCGGACCCCGCCGCTGCGCGCGTATGCCGCGAGGGTCAGCCGCCTCCCCTCGCGCTCTTCCCAAAGGTCGACGAGAGCAGTCGAAAGCAGCGGCAGGCCGCCGGGCTCGCCTGCCACGTCGTCGACGAGCGTGTCGACGAGCTCCGGCTCTACTTCGAGCCCGACCCGTCCGGACGGGCCTTCGATCGTCCGGCGCAATTCGCTCGTGCTCATCGGCCCGAGCAGAACGTGATTCGGGCCGACCAGGTCCGCGACCTCCGGGTAGCGCGCAAGGTGAACGAAGAAGTCCGCGCGCAGCGCGATGATCACGAGCGAGCGACGCTCCGGATCCCATGCCCTCTCGACCAGTCCGGTCACGAACGACGCCCGCTGTTCCTCGCTCAGTTCCGGCGCGAAAAGCTCCTCGAACTGGTCGACCGCAAAGACGTTGGCCGCACCGCCGAACGGCTGAGGCTCGCCGGGACGCACGAGGACGTGGTCGTGATCGAGCGCCGGTAGCAATCCGGCACGAAGAAGCGACGACTTCCCGCTGCCCGACGCGCCGACGAGAGCGAGGAACGGAACCTCCTCGAGCCGGCCGAGCAGCTCGGACACCAAACGCTCACGGCCGAAGAAGAACTCCGCATCTGCAGGCTCGAACGGCGCCAGACCCTTGAAGGGGCAGATGTCGCGGAAGACCTCCGATTCCCGTCCGTTTTCGACGACAGCCGGGGCCAGCGCGGGATCCTGGACGAGGATCGCCCGTTGCAGTTCCTGCAGCTCGCTGCCGGGCTCGAGACCCATCTCGGCGCTCAGGAGCGTGCGCGTCCGTTGGTACACGGCGAGCCCTTCCGCCTGGCGTCCCGACCGGTAGAGCGCCATCATCAGCTGCGCGCGGAAATGCTCCCGAAACGGATGCTCGGCAGCGAGAGTTTCGAGCTCGGGAACGAGTGCCAGCTGACGGCCGAGCGCGAGGTCCGCGTCGATCCGCTCCTCGACCGCCCCAAGCCGAAGCTCCTCGAGGCGCTCTACTTCGAGCCGGCCGAACGGCTCGAACTCCAGGTCGGCGAACGGACGACCCTCCCAGAGTTGCTCCGCCAATCTCAACAACGTTGCGGCCGCCGCCGTACGCCCCGCACCGAGCGCCTCACGGCCCTCGGAGACCAGCTGCTCGAAGCGCTCGAGATCGAGCTCCCCCGGCTCGACGCGGAGCAGGTAACCCGGCGCTCTCGCCGCGAGCCTCGGCTCCTCGCTCCCCGCCGCGGCGAACACCTTGCGCAGTCGGGAGACGTGATTACGGAGTGCGTGGTCGGCCGAGTTCCCACTCTGCTCCGGAAAGATCTCGGCGACCAGGCGGTCGCGTGAGACGACGCGATTTGCGCTGAGCAGCAGCAGCGCGAGCAACGCACGCTGCTTCGGACCGCCGAGTGCGACCGGTGATCCGCCCACACGGACGGAAAGAGGGCCGAGGATCCGGAACTCGAGACGGCTCGCGGGCATCTCCGTCCCCAAGTCTTCTCCTCAGAACAGGTGATTACTAGCCCTGAGACGATGCTGGGACAAGTTTGGGACGACGACCGTGCAGCCTCACGGCCATGCTGTACACGGCGAAATGCTTCTGGCCCGGGGCCGGCGAGCGCGACATCAGGCTCGCCGCCGCGCATGCCTCACGCGACGCCGTGCAGCACCACGCCGGCTTTCGAGGCGCCCTCTACCTCCCGGCCGACGAACTCGTCCTCTGCCTGTTCGAGGCGATGTCCCCGTCCTCGGTGAAGAGCGAAAGCGAATCCGCAGGCATGCCCTGCGAACGCGTTATCGAGACGGTGTGGATCGGACCGAGACAAGAGGACCAATCCGAAGGGAGAAGGACATGAGGAAGCATGCAGGTCTCGCAGCCCTCGTGGCAGCCGGAGCCGCGGTGGTCGTGCTCGCGAGCGGGGCGGTGGCGACCGCATCAACAGGCGTGCAGGTTGATTTCGGCAACTGCGCATTCGGCAATAACGGTGTCGCGACAGCCCCGGCCGGGGTGCCGATCACGCTCACCGACACCGGCGGCGGCGCGGCAGGAAACTACGGGACCGCGCTGCACGCCTACGAGTCGAGCGTGGACACCGCGACCATCGCCGTCACCGGTGGCGCCACGACCACGATCCCGCTGGTCGGCTCGTTCCCGCAGTATGCCGGCGATCCGTACTTCGCCTGGCTGACGTTCCTGCCGGACATCTCGCTCGACCCACTCGCGCCGGGCGGCAGCGTGCTTGTCACCATCGACGAAAGCAACTCGGTCGGCGGAGAAGTCGTCTTCCCCAAGCAGAAAGGCCCGGCCCCGCACTTCGGCCCCTTCCACTACGGCCGGGGAGACACCTTCGAAGCCCAATGCCTGATCACCGCCGGCGGCTGATCGAGGGAGGCAGGAGTTGATCTCGAGTTGAACTCTGGAGGGTGGTCACCTGTTAGTGGCCACCCTCCGCATTGGCAAGCGAGAACGGCGCGGGAGCGAGCTGGTGCCGTAACCCTTCTTGGCCGCAGGAGCCTGGCGTGGCAGCCAGGGTCGATCCGTTCAATCGACTGTACGAGGTTTGGATCGCTTCTCTCGCTCGTCAGTTTGCGTCGCCAATCAGAAAAGAGAGAACTCAATGAGAAGGTTCCTCGTCATAAGATTTTCGCTGAGTGGGCGAGGCCGAGTCCTCGCGCTTCTCGCTGTTCTTGTTGCTCTAGCCGCGGTGTTCGTACTTCCGGCGAGCGCACGGCCGCGTGGGGTGAACGGCCAGTTCGCGTTCGGTCTCTTCAACCCGCTGCTGGGCGATACGCA
>JBBWZD010000124.1:0-13329 GCA_039648875.1 Actinomycetota bacterium | reverse complement strand
CCGCCGCGTCCGCGTCGTCGATCCGCTCCCCCTCGAGCGCCTTCTCGAGCACCGCGGCGGTCACGCGACGGCCGCCCCCGCGCTCTGCACGAAGCGCAGCTCGGGCACCGTCTCGAGCAGCCCGCCGTCGCGCGCGAGCTCGAGGAACGTGTAGAGCCCGGCGCGCTCGCGCGGCCCGAACCGGTAACGGAGCTTCTCGAAGTAGCGGGCGAGGAAGCCGGCGGGGTAGCCGTACCGCTCCGACGCCTCGTAGGCGAGCTGCTCGGGCTCGGCGCGCGCGAGCCGAACCGACGCCACGAGGGCGTCCTCCAGCTCGGCGAGGCCGTCGGCGACCGGCTCCGGGCAGGCCCAGACCGCGAACACCATCGGGAGGCCCGTCCGCTCCAGCCACAGGCGGCCGAGATCGTGGTGCGGGGTCGGGTCCTCGAACGCCGACTTCAGCGCCGCGTCGCCGATCAGCAGCCGCGCGTCGGCCTCCTCGCCGAGCGGCACGTGCTCCGCCTCGGGAAGCAGGACCTTGACGAGGGCCACGGACGTGGCCGACTCGGGTGTGATCGCGACCACCCGCACCTGCTCCAGCGGCCGGCGCGACACGAGCTGGATCGAGTCGACCGCTCCCTCCGAGGCGACGCAGAGCCTGGGCAGGAGCCGCAGGCGGTCCGCGTTGCGGGCGTACTCGATCGAGGAGATGGGCGCCGTGTCGAGCTCGCCCTCGACCAGCAGCCGGTTGAGCTCCGTCGGGACGCCCTGCACCTCCTCCACCTCGACGTCGACCCGGTAGAAGACCGGCGCCATGTTCACGTACGAGATCCGGCCCAACCTCACGTCCCTGGCCGCCTTTCGCTCCCGCCCGGCGGAGCCGCGCTCCGCGAAAGGCTGACGACGCTGAGGAACCTCACCATCGGCGCAGCTCGTTGTAGAGCGTGTCGCGCTGCACCGGGACGCGCCCGGCGTCGCCGATGAACCTCACCAGCTCCGGGATCTTCTGCTCGGTGCCGCTGGATGCGCCGGCCGCCTGGAAGATCTGCTCGCGGACGACGGTGCCCTGCACGTCGTCGGCGCCGAAGTGGAGCGCGACCTGCGCCATCGGCAGGCCCATCATGATCCAGTACGCCTTCACGTGGTCGACGTTGTCGAGCAGCAGCCTCGACACCGCCACCATCTTCAGGTCGTCCGCTCCCGTCGTGAACTTGAAGCCGCGCCGCTCGAAGACGGTGTTCTCCGGGTGGAAGGCGAGCGGGATGAAGGCGAGGAAGCCCCCCGTCTCGTCCTGCTGCGCGCGGAGGCGCAACAGGTGGTCGACCCGTTCCTCGTAGGTCTCGACGTGCCCGTAGAGCAGCGTGCAGTGCGTCGGGATGCCGAGGCGGTGCGCGGTGTCGTGCACGTGGAACCACTCGTCGGGGTGCTCCTTGCCCGGCGCGACGAGGCGGCGGACGCGGTCGGCGAAGATCTCGGCGCCCCCGCCGGGCAGCGAGCCGAGCCCCGCCGCCTGCAGCTCGCGGAGCACCTCCTCGTGCGTGATGCCCGCCAGCTTCGACATGTGGTGGATCTCGGAGGCCGTGTAGAACTTGAGGTGCACGTCGGGGAGCGCCGCCTTCAGCTTGCGCAGCACCTCGACGTAGAAGTCGAGGTCGACGTGCGGGTTCTCGCCGTTCACGCAGTGGATCTCGGTGAACCGCGACCGCCCGTACTGCGCGGCTGCGTCCTCGACCAGCTCGTCGGCCGTGAGCGTGTAGGCGTCCTCCTGCTTGCGCGTCTTCGCGAACGCGCAGAACTTGCACTTGACGCGGCAGACGTTCGTCTGGTTGAGGTAGAGGTTCTGGACGAAGTAGACCTCGTCGCCGCCGCCACGGCGCCGCCGCGCGAGATCGGCGAGCTCGCCGAGAGCGAGCAGGTCGTCGGACTCCATCAGCGCCAGCCCGTCCTCGAAGTCGAGCCGCTCCCCGGCCTCCACCTTCTCGCGAATGGGAGCGAGCGTCTCCAGCGTGTCGAGGACCGCCACCTGTCAGCTACCTCTCTCGGTTGACGACCGCGTGCGTCAGCGACTCCAGCTCGTCGCGGTGCAGCTCGCCGTTGAGGCACGCGCGGGCCCGTCTAGCGTAGTCGAGGGCCACCTCCCTGGAGCGCTCCAGGGCGCCCGTCGCGGCCACCCGCACGAGTGCACCGTCGAGCGGACCGCCCGCGAGTGCGGCCCGCACGACCTCGTCCCCCTGCGCCGCAAGCAGCAGCGGCAGCGTGGGGGTGCCGTCGCGGAGGTCCGTGCCGGCGATCTTGCCCGTCTCGATGGTCGCGCCCGAGCAGTCGAGCACGTCGTCGGCGATCTGGAAGG
Organism: Actinomycetota bacterium; assembly: GCA_039648875.1. GTDB lineage: Bacteria > Actinomycetota > Thermoleophilia > Gaiellales > Gaiellaceae > Palsa-739. The sequence continues at coordinate 11,000 of JBBWZD010000124.1, read as the reverse complement.
CCACGCCGAGCGCGAGGCCGTACTCCCCCGACCCGCCGCCGAGCCGGCACGCCGCCTCGAACAACTTGCCGGTCTTGAGCGCGCAGCGCTCGAGGTACGCGGCGACGGTCGTGGCCGGATCGCGCGTCTGCGTGCGCTGCAGCGCCTCGCCGCGGGCCAGGCAGAGCGTCGCGTCGGCGAGGATGCGCACACGCTGCGGGTCGCCGGCGGCGCTCAGCTCCGCGAAGGCGCGGGCGAAGAGGTAGTCGCCCGTCGCGCGGGCGGCGTCCGGGCCGTACACCGACCAGGCGGCAGCCTTGCCCCGGCGGAAGTGGGCGCGGTCGATCAGGTCGTCGTGCACGAGCGTCGCCATGTGCACGAGCTCGACGGCGACGCCTGCGGCGAGGCAGGGCTCGGCCCCCGGCGGGGTGGAGAGGAAGACGAGCAGCGGGCGCAGCCGCTTGCCGCCCGCCGCGAGGGCCTCGTTGCCGACGGCGGCCACGAGGCCGGGGTGGCTCGCGACGCTGCGCGCGAGCCGCTCCTCGAGCGCGTCGAGGTACGCCTCGAGGCCGGGCGCCTCGCGGATGCCGGGCAGCGTCGTCACCGAGCCTCACCCACGTGCAGGGCCACGATACCCCCTGCAAAGAGGCGGAATCGCACGTCGGCGAAGCCGGCGTCGTGCAGCAGCCCGGCCAGCTCCTCCGGCGCGGGAAACCGCCGCACGCTCGCCGGCAGGTACGTGTACGCGCCGCCGCCCGGGAGCAGGCGCCCGAGCAGGGGGATCACATGGTCGAACCAGACGCGGTAGAACGGCGCGAGCACCCCGCGCGGCGTCGTGATCTCGAGGATCCCGAGCCGGCCGCCGGGCAGCAGGACGCGCCGGAGCTCCCGCAGCGCCGCCTCGAGGTCGGTGACGTTGCGGACGCCGAAGCCGACGGTCGCCGAGCCGAAGGAGGCATCCTCGAAGGGAAGCGCCAGGACGTCGCCGCGCACCCAGTCGACTGCAGGCTCCTTCCGGCGCGCGCGCTCCAGCATCCGTTCCGAGAAGTCGAGTCCGACCACTTCTCCGGCCCCGCGGCGCCGCGCCTCGACCGCGAGGTCGCCGGTGCCGCAGCAGGCGTCGAGGACGCGCTCGCCCGGCCGCACCACCTGCTCGACCGTGATCCGGCGCCAGCGCCGGTCGAGGCCCGCCGTCATGACCCGGTTCATCGGGTCGTAGACCGGCGCGATCCGGTCGAACATCCGCTGCACGCCCTCGGCGGGGAGCCGACCGCTCTCCACGGCCAGCGGATCCCCTATCGCTTGCCCTTGGAGGCTTCGAGGAAGACGGCGAGCTGGTGCAGCCGCTTCTGCCCGAGCGACTCGAACTTCGGCATGGGCGATCCGGGATTGACGCACGGAGGACACGCGAGGTGCCTCACCTGGAAGCTGATGCCGAGGTTGCGGGAGCCGATGTCGGTGAGGTCGGGCGCGCCGAGGTTCGACGAGCCGGCGCCGAGGTACGTGTGGCAGGCCGTGCAGCCGGCGGTTGCGAACAGCCTCGCGCCCGGCAGCGCCGGCGGTGGCAGGGACTGCACCTTGACCCAGTTCGGGACGTCCGCGATCACCTCGGAGGACAGCGACTCCCGCGCCGTCGCGCCCTTCCACGTCAGCACGGCCATCGAGAGGATCGTGAGCACGGCCGCCACGACCGCGACGGGCCGCCGGAGCAGGCGCCGCTCGCGGCGCAGGTCGAGGAACGGCAGTGCCAGCAGGAGCATGAGCGCGATGGTCGGCACGCCGACGGTGCCGAGGAACACCGACTCCGGCCACTTGAAGATGCGGAGCAGGTAGAAGAGGAAGTAGAAGTACCAGTCGGGGCGCGGGACGAAGCTGACGGTGCCGGGGTCGGCGCGCGGCGTGTACTCGGGCCCCAGCAGCCCCTGGTGGAGGCCGTCGTGGTGCGGCCCGTACGAGGTCCACTTCCAGATGCACGCGAGGCCGACGATCACCGACACGACGACGAGGCTCATCACCGTGTCGTGGAACATCGCGTACGGGTAGAACGGCTTCCCCCGTTCCTTGACGTCCTCCTTGTACTGCGCGAACTGCGCCCGCCGCTCGTCGATGGGGCGCGGCTTGTCGCCGCGCCGCTCCGGCACCGTCGCCATTACTCGGACCCTCCCGGCTCCGGCTGGGCGGCCGCGATCGAGCCGCCGCGCGCCGCCGGGCGCGTCAGCCCCGGACGCAGCGGCCGCGGCTCCTCGACGCGCTTCGTTCCCGCCGCCTCCCTCGACCAGGGCGGCGAGGTCACGCCGAGGCGGATGACGAGGTACAGGTGCAGGCCGATGAGGCCCATGATCGCGCCGGGGATCAGCAGCATGTGCAGCGAGTAGAAGCGCGAGAGGGTGTCGCCGCTGATCTCCTGCCCGGAGCGCAGGAACTGCGCGAGGAACGGCCCGATGAAGGGCCCCGTGCCGTTGAGATTGATCCCGACGACGCTGGCCCAGTACGCGGTCTGGTCCCACGGCAGCAGGTAGCCGGTGAACCCCTCCATCATCCCCATCACGAGCAGCAGCACGCCGACGATCCAGTTCAGCTCGCGCGGATACTTGTAGGCGCCGAAGAGGAAGACGCGCCCCATGTGCAGGAACATGAGGATGATGAAGACGCTGGCGCCCCACTTGTGCATGCCGCGGACCAGCCAGCCCATGGTCACGTGGTCGGTGATGTTCTGGATCGACGAGTACGCGTCGTGCGGGCTCGGCTTGTAGTACATCGCCAGGATCACGCCCGTCAGCGCCTGTACGAGGAACGCCGTCAGCGTCGCGGAGCCGAGCGTCTGCATCCAGTTCGTGTCGCCCGGGACCTTGCGGAACAGGAAGTAGCGGACGCCGCCGACGAGCCCCGACCGCTCCTCGAGCCAGTCGAGCGGGTAGTTGACCGCGGCCTGCATCCGCTGGCGGCGAACCTCGGCGCGGGTCGGTGGGCGCCGGCCCGCCATCAGTGGTGCGGCGGCTGGAGGGGATAGAACAACTGCTCCGGCCCGTCGACGTGCTGGCCCGGGCCGGCCAGCCGGTACTTGTGGATGCGAGCCTGCGCTCCGGTGCCGTCGACCTTCGAGACGGAGTAGGTGCCGAGCAGGATCAGGCGGCCGTTCTTGATCTCGTACGCGTAGCGGTCGAGGCCCCGGACGGGCGGTCCGGCGGTGCGGTTGCCCTCGGTGTCGTACTGGCCGCCGTGGCAGGGGCAGCCGAAGCCGGCGGGGACCGTGGGGATGAGCGTGACCTTGCCGTTGGCCGTGTGCTCGGTCACGGTCTTCATGCCGAGGATCGCGGCGGTCGGGCCGTTCGCCTGCACCGGGCAGCCGAGGTGGGCGCAGCGGTTGGAGATGATCGTGAAGCTCGGCTTGTTCTGGAAGGTGCCGTTGTTGCGGATGAAGGCGGTGCGGCGCGAGACCTCGCCCTCCGCGGGGTCGGTCATGAACGTGGCGATGTACCACTGGCCCTCTTGGAGGTCGGTGACGGGCCCGAGGTCGGTCTCGTGGCGCTTCTGGCCGAGGAACGCGGGCAGGACGGCGAAGCCGGCGACGGGGAGGGTGACGAGGCCTCCGATCACGCCGCCCAGGCCGAGCGTCGCGCCCTCGAGGAAGCGGCTGCGGGGAAAGGTCTCGCCGGGCTCCGGCGGCGGCATCGCGTCCCCTCCGGCATGAGCGGGCACGGCGGGCGCGTCGCCGACGCCCGCCTCCCGCCGCTCGGCCGCCTCCGGCTCGACCGGGACGGCGGAGCCGCGCAGCTCGGCCGTCGCGGCGCGCGCCCACAGGAAGCCGAAGACGACGGCGATCGCGCCCCCGATCGACGAGATCCAGATCGGGTTGACGATGAGTCCGACGAGGATCACGGCGATGCCGACGGCGAAGCCGATCGGCCAGACCGTCGGCGTCGGCAGATGGGGCTCGTCGTGCCGGTCCGGGTCCACTTTCAGGCGGCTCCCTCGTCCATCAGGCTGGATTCAATCCCTCGCCCTCCCCGGGCGTCAACGTCGTAGCAGTTGGCGCAACGAGCGGGAAGTTTGCTGGATCGCGCCGTTCCCTGCCGGAGGAACCAGCGGGATCCCGTACTCGCCCCAGCGGCGGTCCACCCGCTCCCGGATCTCCGGGTTCATCTCGATCTCCTCCGGCCACCGCCGCGCCCCTTCCTCCGGCAGCTTGGTCGTCGCGTCGATGCCGAGCTTGCCGCCGACGAACTGCCGCTCCGGCGCATGGTCGAGGTGGTCGAGCGGCCCCCGCGCCAGCACGACGTCGCGACCCGGGTCGACGTTCGCCCCGGCGTAGAAGAGCACCTGCGCGTAGTCGTGGACGTCCACGTGCGCGTCGACGACGACGACGCACTTCGTCAGGCTCAGCATCCCGAGGCCCCAGATCGCGTGCATCACCTTGTGGGCGTGCCCGGGAAAGGCCTTACGAATGGAGACGATGCAGCAGTTGTGGAAGGCGCCCGCGACCGGCAGGTCGTAGTCGACGATCTCCGGCAGGGTGGCGCGGATCGCCGGCAGGAAGATCCGCTCCGTCGCCTTGCCGAGCCAGGCGTCCTCCTGCGGCGGCTTGCCGACGACGATCGAGGGATAGATCGCGTCGCGGCGCATCGTCAGCGCGGTGACGTGGAAGACCGGGAAGGGCTCCGCCGGCGTGTAGAAGCCGGTGTGGTCGCCGAACGGGCCCTCGCTGCCGAGCTCGTCCTTCTCGACGTAGCCCTCGAGCACGATCTCCGCATTCGCGGGCACGTCGAGGTCGACGGTGACGCCCCTCACGAGCTCGACGGGGGCGCCGCGCAGGAAGCCGGCGAGCATCAGCTCGTCGACGTGCTTGGGCAGCGGCGCGCTGGCGGAGTAGGCGGTGACCGGGTCGAGGCCCAGGGCGACTGCGACCGGGATACGACCGTCGGTCGCGAGCCAGTCCGCGCGCCCGTCCTTGTGGATCTGCCAGTGCATGAAGGTCGTCCGGCGGTCGATCACCTGCATCCGGTACATGCCGACGTTGCGGCTGCCGTCGCGCGGGTCGCGCGTGATCACGGCCGGCAGCGTGATGAACGGCGCGGGGTCGCCCGGCCAGCACCGCTGCACCGGCAGGAGGCCGAGATCGACGTCGTCCCCCTGGAGCACGACCTCCTGGACGACGCCGCGCCGCACGGTCTGCGGCAGCGAGTCCGCGATCGACTTGAGCTTCTGCAGGCCGCGCACCTTCTCCACCAGCCCGGCCGGCGGCTGCATCTCGAGCACGCCGCCGACCTTGCGGGCGACGTCGTCGAGCCGCTCGGCACCGAAGGCGAGGCACATTCGGCGCTCGGTGCCGAACTGGTTGATCAGGAGCGGGTGCCGCGCGCCCTTCGGCCGCTCGAAGAGCAGCGCCGGGCCGCCGGCCTTGACCGTGCGGTCGACGATCTCCGTGACCTCGAGGTCGGGATCGACCTCCGCCCCGACGCGCACGAGCTCGCCCTCGCGCTCGAGCAACGCGATCCAGTCCCTCAAGTCGCGCGGCGTCGCCATGACGCGAGTGTATGGCGCGGCGGACGAGAGCTAGCGGCGGTGCCGGAGGTAGTGCGTGAGCTCGCCGAGGGCGACGACGCCGAGGAAGATGAGGCCGACGATGAGCATGGCGAGGATGGTCTTCCTGCCCTCCTCGGCCGCCGTCTCGGCGCCGAGGAGATGGAGCGGGGCGAGCAGCGCGGCCGTCATCGGCGGGAATCTACCGCAGCCCGGTCGAGGTCGGCGAACGACGCGGACGTCTTGCCGAACTCCCACCAGCCGCGCACGTACGGCTGGACGAAGGCGGTGCTGCGGCCGTACACGAGCGGGATGACGGCCACCCGGTCGGCGACCGCGTAGCGGTCGGCCTCGTGGAACCGCTCGAGCCGGCCGCGGTCGCTGCGCTCCTGGCGCGCGCGCTCGATCAGGACGTCGAAGGCGGGGTCGGCGAAGCCTCCCTCGTTCGTCCGGCTCGTCGACTGGAAGAGCAGCCGCAGGAAGTACTCCGGGTCGGCATAGCCCGGGAGCCAGCCCGTGACGCGCAGCGGCGCCGACTCCACCCGGCTGCCCACGTGCGTGGCCTCCTCCTCCTGCCACGACCACGAGCGGGCCGCCACCCGGTCGCCGAAGACCTCCCGCCAGCTCGCGGCGACGGCCTCGAGGATGGTGTCCCAGACCATCATCCCGGCGAGCTCGAGCTCGCCCTCGAAGCCGGAGCGGGCGAGGTACTCGCGCGCGAGGTCGGGGTCGTACCGTAGGGCGATGTCCGGCGTGTGCCCCTGCAGCGCCGGCGGCACGACGCCGCCCGTCGCGACCACGAGGTTGGCCGGGCAGACGGCGGCGAGCGCGTCGCGGTCGACCGCGTGCGCGAGCGCGCGACGCAGGTCGAGGCTCGACGTGACGGGGTGGGTGTGCTCGAAGCGGATGTAGGACGACCAGGAGGCGGGGCCGAGCACCGCGTCCTCCCGGACGGCGGCGGGCATCAGGTCGGCGAGCCGCGGCGTGTAGCGGACCAGGATCAGGTCGGTCTCCTGCCGCGCGTACGCCGGCAGCGCGTCGGCGATGGCGCTCCGGTAGAGCTCGACCTGCGCGAGGTTGCCGCCGCGCGAGCCGGCGTAGTCGGGGCGGCGCCGCAGCAGCACGCTGTCGTCGGTGCGCGCGGCGACGGCGAAGGGCCCGCTCACCACCTGGCGGCCCGGCTCCGTCCAGGCGTCGCCGTCGCGCTCGATCGCGTGCCTGGGCTGGGGGCCGCCGTCGGGGCGGTTCATCACGCTCATGAAGTAGGGCGCGGGCGCGCTGAGCCGGAACTCGACGGTGCGGTCGTCCAGCGCCCGCACGCCGACCGCGTCGCGGTCGCGGTTGACGCCGAGGTAGAAGTCCTGCCCGTTCTCGAGGACGAAGTAGATGGCGACCGACGAGCCCGGCCGCTCGGGGTCGAGCACCCGTTTCACGCCGAACTCGACGTCGTGCGCGGTCAGCGGCTCCCCGTCCGACCAGACGAGCCCCTCGCGCAGGTGGAAGATGTACCGGAGGCCGTCGTCCGAGATCTCCCACCGCTCGGCCAGAGACGGCACGATCGTCCGCTCCGGCCACGCCTCCACGAGGCGGTCGAAGAGCTGCATGCAGAGCTGGATGTTCGGCCAGGCGATCGCCGAGCGCGGGTCGGCGTCGTTGGGCAGGAAGCTCGTCGACACGCGGAGCCGCTCGGTCGCGCCGGCGGTGGGCGCGGGCGGCGTCCACGTGGCGAAGGCGCGCTGGTAGGCGGCGTTCGCCTCGGCGAAGCGCAGCGAGGTGTGCAGCGCGAGGGCGAGCTTGAAGAGCACCAGCGCGCTCGCCTGCAGCTCGCCCCGGCGCTCCAGCAGCGGCAGCAGCGCGCGGTAGTGCTCGATCGCCTCGTCGAGCGCGTACTCCTGGCGCGCCTTGTCGCCGGCGCGCAGGAGGTAGTCCACCGCCTTCTCCTCGTTGGCGGCCGCGAGCCAGTGGTACGCGAGCAGGCCGAGCACCTCCGTCTCGTGGCCGCCGTAGCGCTCCTCGAGCCACTCGGCCGCCCGCCGGTGCAGCCGCGCCCGCGGCGCCGCGAGCAGGGTGCGGTAGGCGGTCTCCTGGATCAGCGCGTGCCGGAAACGGTACTCCGGCTGCGGCCAGCGACGGCTCTGCTGCAGGAGCCCGAGGCGCTGCAGCTCGTGCAGGGCGTCGCCGGCTCCGTCCTCGAGGACCCCTTCGAGCAACGGCAGGGCGAAGCGCCGTCCGAGCGCGGACGCCGCCGTGACGACGTCGCGCGAGCCGGGCGAGAGGCGGTCGAGCCGGGCGAGGATCACCTTTTCGACCGTCTGCGGCACCTCGATCTCGGCCTCGCCCTCGAAGCGCCAGCCGTCGGCCGTCTGGGCGAGCGCGCCCGAGTCGACGAGAGAGCGGACGAGCTCCTCGAGGAAGAAGGGATTCCCCTCCGCCGTCGCCAGGACGCGGCGCTCGAGCTCCGCGGGAAGCGTGCCGGCGCCGACGAGGGCGCCGAGGAGCTCGCCGTCGGAGTCGCCGAGCGGCCCGAGGTCGACCTCGCGCAGCAGGTGCGGGAACTCGCGGGCCGCGTGCTCGCGCAGCGACCACGCCGGATGGTCCCGCTCGGGCCGCAGCGACAGCACGAGCAGCACCGGCGAGCCCTCGGCGAGGCCGAGCAGCTGCTCGAGCAGGAGGATCGAGGTCGAATCCGCCCAGTGCAGGTCCTCGAGCGCCAGCACGAGCGGCGCGTCCTCGGCGAGCCGCGCGAAGAGCTGGCCGACGACCTCGAACGTTCGCCACTGCAGCGCCTCCGGCGACAGCTCGGCGGTGCGGACGGCGGCCTCGTGCTCGAGGGCGAGGTCGAGCAGTGCGCCGACGTACGGGTACAGCTCCGCCGCGGTCGAGCCGAACAGCTGCTCGAGCCGGCGGCGCAGGCCGATACGGACGCGCAGCTCGGCTTCGTCGGCGCCGGCGCCGATCCACTCGCCGCGCAGCAGGTCGCGGAACGGCCAGTACGGCAGCGTCTCGCCGTACGAGACGCAGCGCCCCTCGAGCCAGCGGATGCCGTCCCGCTCGGCCAGGGCGCGCAGCTCGAGCAGCAGGCGGCTCTTGCCGATGCCGGCGTCGCCGCCGACGACGAGCACGCCGCCGCTTCCGGCACCAAGGGCGGCGAGCGCGTCGCGCCCCAGCCCGACCTCGCGCGAGCGGCCGACGAGGCGCGTCTCGGCGCCGGGCAGCCCTCGCTGCCGGCGGCCGCCCGCGCGGACGCCGGCCACGCGCCACGCGCGCACCGGCTGCCGCTTCCCCTTCAGCTCGAGCTCCTGCGCCTCGTCCCAGGCGAAGAGCGCCTCGGCGGCGCGGTGGGTGGCCTCGTCGACGAGCACCGCTCCCGGCTCGGCTGCGGCCTGGAGCCGCGCGGCCACGTTGACGGTGTCGCCGAAGGCCCCGTACTCGACCCGCGCGCCGGCCCCGACCTCGCCGAGGACGACGGAGCCGGTCGCCGCGCCGACGCGGACACCGAAGCCCTCGACGCCCCAGCCCCGCAGCACCTCCCGCCCGTAGCCCTCGAGCTCCGCGACGAGGCGCAGCGCGGCGCGCACCGCGCGCTCGGCGTCGTCCTCCCTGGTCGTGGGCGCGCCGAAGAACGCGAGCACGCCGTCGCCCGCGAGGTCCTTGACGTGGCCGCCGAGCGCCTCGATCTCGCCGACGATGCGGGCGACCGCGTCCCCGACGACGAGCTTCACGTCTTCCGGGTCCAGCCGTTCCGCCAGCGCCGTCGAGCCGACGACGTCGGCGAACAGCGCGGTCACCACCTTGCGCTCCTCGCGGACGGCGGTCGAGGTCATGCTCGCAGGTAAGCGCGCGGAGACGCCCGGATCAAGACCGGAGTCGCTCGGCGTGCGCGGCGAGCGCCCGGTCGACCGGCTCGTCGCCGGCGGCCGCGCGTGCCGCCGCCTCGAGCGCGGCAGCGTCGCCGTGCAGGCGCAGCGCCGCCCGCGCCTCGTCCAGCCCCGAGTCGCCCCCCAGCAGGGCTGCCGTCGCCGCCCACAGTGGACCGTCGCCGCGCGCTTCCTCGGCCCGGAGCTGGCTGCAGAGCGAGATCAGCTCCGAGAGGTCGGAAACGGCGCGCACGTCGCCGGCGGCTGCGACGCGGACGAGCCCGTGGGCGTAGAGGTAGTCGCCGAGCAGCAGCGCCGTGTCGGGATCGGGCGGTGCAAAGAGGCGCGGCGTGCCGTAGTGCACGAGGTAGCCCTCGTAGATCGTCTCGAGCCCGAGCGCGTGGCGCTCCTCGGCGAGCGGCGAGAAGACGGCCTCCCGCTCGGGCTCCGGCAGCAGCGCGGCCGCCCAGAGCGACGACTCCTGCGCCGCCTCGCGCACGACCGTGCCCCAGAGGTCAAGCGCCGCCGAAGAAGTCACCCACCGCCTCCACGGTGCGGTCGATCTCGTCGTCGCCGTGCGCGAGCGACGGGAACATCGCCTCGAACTGGGACGGCGCCACGTAGATGCCCCGCTCCAGCAGGTGGCGGAACAGCGCGCCGTAGCGCTCGGTGTCGCACGTCTGCACGTCGTCGAAGTCGCGGATCTCGCGGTCGGCCATGAACAGCGTGAGCATCGCGCCGACGCGCTGTACGCGACCATGCTCCGACAGGCCCTGCTCGAGGCGGGCGCCTCGCCGCTCGAGCTCCTCGTAGACGCGCGGGTCGCGCAGGCGGCGCAGCACCGACACGCCCGCGGCCGTCGCGAGCGGGTTCCCCGAGAGGGTGCCGGCCTGGTAGACGGGGCCGCCGGGCGCGAGCAGGTCCATCGCGTCGGCGCGGCCGCCGAACGCCGCGAGCGGCAGGCCGCCGCCGACGATCTTGCCGAGGATGGTCAGGTCGGGCGTCACCCCGTACCGCTCCTGCGCGCCGCCGCGCGCCACGCGGAAGCCGGTGATCACCTCGTCGAAGACGAGCAGCGCGCCGGACGCGGTGCAGAGGTCGCGAAGCGCCTCGAGGAAGCCCTCCGCCGGGGGCACGACGCCCATGTTCCCGGCCACCGGCTCGACGACGATCGCCGCCAGGCCCTCCCCGTAGCGCAGCACCGCGTCGGCGGCAGCGGTCACGTCGTTGTACGGGCAGACGACCGTGTCGGCCGCGACGGCCGACGGCACGCCGGGCGTCGAGGGGATGGCGAGCGTCGCCAGGCCAGACCCGGCGCTGGCGAGGAGCGCGTCGGCGTGTCCGTGGTAGCAGCCGGCGAACTTGAGGATCCGGTCGCGCTTCGTGAAGCCGCGCGCGAGCCGCAGCGCGCTCATCGCCGCTTCGGTCCCCGACGACACGAGCCGCACCTTCTCGAGCGATGGGACCGCGTCGACGAGCTCTGCGGCGAGCTCGACTTCCGCCTCGGTCGGCGCACCGAAGCTCGTGCCGCGGAGCGCCGCCTCGCGCACCGCCTCGACCGTCTCCGCGTCGGCGTGGCCGAACACGAGCGGCCCCCACGAGAGGACCCAGTCGAGATAGCGGTTGCCGTCGACGTCGTAGAGG
>JBBWZD010000122.1:0-9368 GCA_039648875.1 Actinomycetota bacterium | reverse complement strand
CAGCGGTTCGCGGACGTGCAAGTGGCGCTCGACGCGACGAAGGTCAACCGAGACAGAGAAGGCGATCGCGTCTATCCCCTCTCCCTCCGCCTATTCGGACACTGCGGCGAGCCGTACGCGGGCACTTACCGCAAGGACCTTGGACGGCGCTACTACCTGTGCCGCAACAAGAACTATGAGAACAGGGCGGCCCGTTGCGAGGATCGCGCGATCCGCGCGGACGACATTGAGGAGGTCGTCTGGGAGCAGGTGTGCGACCTACTCTCGAAGCCAGAGCGCCTCCTCGAACTCGCGGAGCAGTACCTCGGCCTACGCTCGTCGCAACTCGAAGTCGAACGGGACGGGATCGAGGAGACGGAGCGGAAGCTGCGCGAGATCGAGAAGGCGATCAAGAACGTCCTCCTCACGTCAGCCAAGGCGGGCCTCGAACCGAAGGAGATCGGGGAGGCAGTCGCAGACCTGACGGGAGAGAGGGATGCGCTGCGCCGTCACCTCGCGATGGTCGAGACGTGGCAGGTCGAATCGGCACGCGAATCAGAGCGGATGCGCGCCCTGTGGGCGCTCGCGGAGCACGCGCACAAGCGCCTGCCGCAGATGTCGCCTGAGGAGCAAAAGGAAGTGCTCGACCTCCTCGACCTGCGCGTCACGATCCTCGACCACGCGACCCGCACCACGCCCGCTCGCGTGCGGATCGAGGGGGTCGTCTACGACACGCTGCTCAGCGACGAGAGGGCGGTGCGGGACCTCGCGCAAACGTCGTCTCCGAGTAGTTGAGCTCCCGCGCGAGCGGCTGGAGCTGTTCCTCCGGGATGTCGCGCGCGTCCGTGAAGACCGCGAGCTGGTTGCCCTGCAAGGGCGTGTCGGTGAAGACGTCGCAGACGACGTAGCGGAAGCGGGCCACGACTATGCCGCTGCCAGGAGGTCGCCGGTCGTCAGCTGCTCTGTCAGCAGCCTGCGGAAGCGGCGCGCGTCACCGTGGACGAAGCGCCGGCAGAGCTCGTAGCCCGCCGAGTAGCAGCTCACGTACGCCCGCCAGGTCGGGTGCGTGAGGAAGCTGATCGACTTCGCCGCCCGCTCGGGCGTCCCCAGCCCCCAGCGCAGCAGGTAGGCCTCGACCTCGGCCTGCGGCCGGCCCTCCTCGTGGAGCTGCCAGGCGGCGTTGGCCGACATGCCCTCGATCGCGCTGCGGAACTCGCGCGCGGCAGCGGACGGCTCCGCCTCGTACTCGACGCCGAGCGTCGCGTAGACCTCGGCGGCGACCGCGCCTTCGTCGCCGGCGAACCCGAGCTCGGGCGCCAGCATCGCGATGCCCTCGCTGAGGACGGCCTGCGGCGTGCCGGTCAGGAACAGGCTCTCCTCCAGGCGGCCTTCTCCGTCGACCAGCAGCGCCTCCTTCCACGCGTGCTCGGTGTGATGGCCCGGATACACCTCGTGCGCGACGAGGCCCGGCAGCGCGAAGGAGTAGACGGGCAGGTCGGTGTTGACCACGACCCGGCTGCGACGCCCGCCGAGGTAGTAGTTGAAGCCGCTCCACGGCTCGTTCTGCACGGTCTCGAGCTCCACGGCCTCGCCTTGCGGAAGGCCGACGAGCGCGTCCGTGCGGGTGCGCAGCTCCTGCTCGAAGCGGGCCGCCGCGGGCAGCAGCTTGTCCGGCGGCACCCCCTGCCGCTCGACCCACGCGCGGTAGCGCGCGGCGAGCTCGCCGCCGCCCGGCAAGGCAGCGTCGAGCTGCTCCTGCGCCTGCGCGAACCGTTCCTCGGGCACCGGCTCGGGGCGGACGCCGTAGCAGCGCTCGACCTCGTCGGCCCAGCCAACGGGTTCGCCCGCCAGCCGCCGCGCCGTCGTCTCGCAGCCGGCGAGCTGCGCGCGCAGCCAGGCGTTCCGGTGCTCGTCATCGAACGGCAGCTCGCCCGCCAGCGCGGCCGCGTCCGCCGCGAGCTCCCCGGGCGGCGCGGGCGCCTCGCCCTCGACCTGCGCCGCCAGCTCCCGCGGGCCGTAGTAGGCATCGACGAAGCCGTCGACGTGCCGGCCGAGGCGCAGCCCGAGCAGCAGGTAGCGCTCCAGGAACTCCACCGGGCGAGACTATCCTCCGCACCGATGCGCCTCCTCATCGTCCGCCACGGCGAGGCCGCGCCGGGAACGCCGGACGAGCTGCGGCGCCTCACCCCGGCCGGCCGCGAGTCCGCCCACCGTCTCGGCCGGAGGCTGCGCGAGGAGGGCCTCGAGCCGGACGCCGTCGTCACGAGCCCGCTGCTGCGCGCCCGGGAGACGGCCGCCGCGCTCGACCTCGGCGAGCCGCAGGTCGACGAGCGCCTCGCGCCGGGGGCGAGCCCGGCCGAGGTCCGCGACGCCGCCGCCGGGCGCGGCGAGACGGTGGTGGTCGTCGGTCACCAGCCGGACTGCGGGCGCGCAGCCGCCGCGCTCTCCGGCGGCCCGGAGCCCGGCTTTCCGCCGTGTGGGCACGCGCTGCTCGAGCTCGCCTCATGAGCGCGATCAGCGTGCGCGGACTGCGGAAGTCGTACGGCGAGCTCGCCGCGGTGCAGGGGGTGGACTTCGAGATCGAGGAGGGCGAGGTGTTCGGCCTCCTCGGCCCGAACGGCGCCGGCAAGACGACGACCGTGGAGATCCTCGAGGGCTACCGGCGGCGGGACGCGGGCGAGGTGACGGTGCTCGGCCACGACCCGGAGCGCCCGGGGCCCTCGTTCCGCCAGCGCATCGGCGTCGTCCTCCAGCAGTCGCAGCTCTGGCAGAACCTGACCGTGCGCGAGATGCACGCCGTCTTCGCGGGCTACTACGAGCGCGCGCGCGACGTCGAGGAGGTGATCGAGCTCGTGGGGCTCCAGGACAAGCGGGACGCCCGCGTCAAGACGCTCTCCGGGGGGCAGAAGCGGCGCCTCGACCTCGGCGTCGCCCTCGTCGGCGACCCGGATCTCGTCTTCCTCGACGAGCCGACGACGGGCTTCGATCCGGCGGCCCGGCGGGCGGCGTGGGAGATGATCCGCTCGCTCCGCTCGCTCGGGAAGACGGTGCTGCTGACGACCCACTACCTCGACGAGGCGGAGCAGCTCGCCGACCGCGTCGCCGTGCTGCGCGAGGGGCGGATCGTCCGCGAGGGGACGCCGCGCGAGCTGACGGCGGGCGACCTCGCGGTCGAGATCCGCTACCGGCGCGACGGCGAGGAGGTGCTCGTGCAGACGAGCGAGCCAACGCGCGTGCTGCACGAGCTGACGAGCGAGGCGCTCGCACGCGGCGTCGAGCTCGAGCGGCTCGAGGTGCGGCGCCCGACGCTCGAGGACGTCTATCTCGCGCTGACCGGGGACGAGGCGGAATGAGCGCGGAGGCGGCGGCCGTCGCCGGCCGCCGAGCGCCGGAGCGGCTGCGCCTGTTCGTGCACCAGCTCCGCGCGGAGCAACTCGTCTTCTGGCGGAGCCGCGAGGCGTCGCTCTTCATCTTCCTCTTCCCGCTGCTGCTCTTCGTGCTGCTCGGCTCCGTCTACTCCGGCCGGATCTACGGCGTGCCCGCCTCGCACGCGCTGCTGGCGGGACTGCTCGGCTACGGCTGCGCGAACACCGCGTTCGCCGGCCTCGCGATCCAGCTCGTGCTGCGGCGCGAGGGCGCGATCCTGAAGCGCCTCCGCGCCACGCCGCTGCCGGCGGCGGTCTACGTGGCCGCCGTGCTCGCCTCGACCCTGATCGTCTTCGTGCTGCAGACGGTGGCGCTCTTCGCGCTCGGGCGCCTCTTCTACGGCGCGCCGCTGCCCGGAGCGTTCGGGTCGCTGCTGCTCGCGGTCGTCTTCGGCGCGGCGGTGTTCGCCGCGATCGGCGTGGCCACGGCCTCGCTGATCCGCTCCGCCGAGGGATCCTCCGCCGTCGTCAACTTCATCCTGCTGCCGATGGCCTTCCTCACCGGCGCGTTCGGGCCGACGCACCACTACCCCGCGTTCCTGCGCGCGGTGGGGGACGTGCTGCCGCTGAAGTACTTCGTCGACCTCGTCGACGCGGTCTACCTGCACGGGCAGTCGTTCTGGACGAAGCCCGGCGCGCTCGGCGTGCTCGCCGCGTGGGGAGCGGGCGGCCTGGCCGTCGCAGTCCGCACGTTCAGCTGGGAGCCGCGCGAAGGTTAGGTAGGGTGCCGGTCCGATGGAGCCGGCGATCGCCTTCCGCGTGCGCGAGCACGACGAGCCTGCCTGCGAGATCCGCGTGAACTTCGGCGTGTTCGCGGGCCGGAGCGCCACGCCGGCGGAGATCGAGGACCTGGCGACGGAGCTCCGCGACACGGTCGCGTCCTTCACGATCGTCTCGGAGGACCGGCACGAGTTCGGCCCGTCGGTCGAGGCCACGCTGCACCAGGTCGTGATCGAGATCGCGCGCGAGTACGCGGGGGAGCGCCCGGAGCAGACGTGCGCGCAGCTCGTCGGGGCGGCCGACCAGTGGGCGCAGGCGTGCATCGCCGCCCGCAGCGTCGACGTCGCCGAGTTCTAGGGAGAGCTACCGGATCCCGGCGGCGCTGAGCGCGAAGCGCGTCAGCGAGCGCGGCATGCGCCGTGCGCGCTCCACCGTCTCGCGCAGCGACTCCGCGAACTCCTCGACGTCCTCGTCGGTGAGCACGAACGGCGGCAGGATACGGACGACCGCCACGTCGTGCCCCGCGACCTGCGTCAGAATCCGGTGCTCGGTGAACAGCGGCACGACGACGAGCTGCGCGAAGAGGCCCCGTTGCGCTCGCTCGAGCATCCGGTACATCCGGCTGTCGCCCTCGAACTCGATCGCCCACATCAGGCCGGCGCCGCGCACGTCCTTGACGAGCTCGAACTCGTCGACGAGCGGCCGCGTCAGCTCGAGCAGCTTCTCTCCGAGCTCCGCGCTGCGGGCGACGAGGTTGCGCTCGTCCAGCTCGTGCAGCATCGCGAGGCCGGCGGCCATGCCGAGCTCGTTCGGCGCAAACGTCGAGCCGTGCGACATGGCGTGCTGCATCGAGTCGAACACCGCCTCGTGCACCGCGCGCGACATCAGCAGCGCTCCGACCGGGACGTACCCTCCCGAGAGCGACTTCGCGACCGTCACCAGGTCGGGCTCCAGCCCCCAGCGCTCGTAGGCGAACATCGTGCCGGTGCGGCCGAAGCCGGTCATCACCTCGTCGACGCAGAAAAGCGTGCCGTACCGGCGGCAGAGCTCCTGCGCGCCCTCGAGATAGCCGGCGGGCGGGAGGTTGACCCCCTTGCCCTGGATCGGCTCGACGATGAAGACGGCCACGTCCTCGGTGCGAACCTCGCGCTCGAGCCCGTCGAGGTCGCCGAACGGAACGCGGTCGAAGCCGGGCAGGAGCGGCTGGAAGCGAGCGCTGAACTCCGGGTTGCCGTTCGCGCTGAGCGAGCCCAGCGTGAGGCCGTGGAAGCCGTGGTCGGCAGACAGGACCCGCGTGCGCTTCGTCGCCGCGCGCCCGAGCTTCAGCGCCGCCTCGTTCGCCTCCGTGCCGGAGCTCGTGAACAGGCAGCGCTCGATCCGCGGGGACGTGCGGCGGAGCAGCTCCTCGGCGAGCAGGCCCGGTAGCGCGGTGACGCCCATCGCGAGCATTCCCGGCGTGTCGAGCTCGAGCGCCTCCACCAACGCGGCGCGGACGCTCCGGTTGTTGCGGCCGACGTTGTACATCCCGAAGCCGCCGAGCAGATCGAGGTAGCGGTTGCCCTCGGCGTCCCAGAGGTACGGGCCCTCGGCGCGCTCCCAGGTGCGGTCGAAGCCGATCGTGCGCAGCACGCGCGCGAACTGCGGGTTGATCGTGCGCGCCCACCGCTCGAGGTCGTCGCCGCGGTCTCGCAGCAGCTCACGCAGGTCGAGCGCGCCCACGTCCGGAATGTACCTCCGCCCGCCGGTCAGGAAGGACGGCGCCGGCCCCAGCGCCGGACCGGCGGCAGGTCGGCCGGCGCGCCGAGCGCCTGCGCCGCGGCCGCGATGTCGGGTCCGCGCAGCGCCATCAGCTCGTGCCGCTCGAGCTCGCCGAGCTTGCCGCCGTCGGAGCCGGCCAGGCGGAGCGCCTGCGTGTTGAGCGCCTGCTCGAAGAGCGTGCGCGCGAAGCGGGCGTTGCCGAAGGCCTCGCTCCGCTCGACGCCGTCGAAGGTCGTCCGCAGCTCCTCGAGCGCGTCCGGCGCGAGCGTGTACTTGTTCCGCACGGCGAACTCGCCGGTGATCCCGAGCAGCTCGCCGGTCGTGTAGTCGGGGAAGACGATCTCGCGGGCGAAGCGCGACCGCAGCCCCGGGTTCGAGTCGAGGAACCGGTGCATCAGGCGGGGATAGCCGGCGACGATCACCACGAGCCGGTGCCGGTAGTCCTCCATCCGCTTGAGCAGCGTCTCGATCGCCTCGCGGCCGAAGTCGAGCTGCGGCGTCGCCGTCGACAGCGCGTACGCCTCGTCGATGAAGAGGACGCCGTCGAGCGCGCGGCGGATCGCCCGGTCGGTCTTGAGCGCGGTCGAGCCGACGTACTCGCCCACGAGGCCGGCGCGGTCGACCTCGACCAGGTGCCCCTTCTCGAGCAGCCCCATCGAGCGGTACATCTGTGCGAGCAGCCTCGCGATCGTCGTCTTGCCGGTGCCGGGGTTGCCGAGGAAGACGAGGTGCTGCGAGGTCGCGACCTCGGGCAGCCCGTGCTCGAGCCGCCGCGCCTGCACCTGCAGGAACGCCAGCAGCGCCCGCACCTGCTCCTTCACGGTATCGAGCCCGACGAGGGCGTCGAGCTCCGCCTGGAGCTCGGCGAGCGAGCGTGCGGGCTCGGGCCGCGAGAGCTGCTCGCTCACCCAGTCGAACGCTTCGGTGCCGGTCGCCTCGGCGAGCCGGTCGCGGATCACCCGCAGCCCGCGCCCGAGGTCGTCGAGCGGGGCCGGGCTCATCGCCGGCGCGCGGCCGGCAGCTGCCTCTTGCGGCCGCCCGCGAACCAAAGAAGCCAGGTCAGCGCGAACCAGACGAGCGGAAAGCCGAGCAGCCCCTCGAGCTGCGGGCCGTGCAGCAGCAGCCAGACGGCGAAGGCGATCAGCAGCACGAGCGAGCCGGCGAGCCAGACGAGCGTCTTGAGCGCGACGACGGCCGCGCGGCGCGCGAGGACGAGCGACGACTCGAGCGCGCCCGGGCGCGATGCCCCGGCGGGGAGGCCGCGGACGGCGCCGCGCAGCGTGGAGTCGTCGCGTGCGCGGAGCGCGACCTGGAGCCGGTCGGCCAGCTCCTCGACCGTCAGGCGCCCCTCGAGGTAGTGCCGCCGCAACAGCGCAGAGGCGCGCTCCCGCTCGCTGTCTCCCACCAGGCCCATGGTCACACCGATGGTAGCCGGGAAACGGCGCGACGTCCGTGCGGGCGGCGAGACTCTCCGGCGTGGTGAGGGAGGAGCTGCAGCGGCTGGTGAGCTGGAGCGAGCGGCACCGGCGGTTGCTCGCGCGGCTCCTGATCGTGTTCCTGCTGACGCTGGTCGCGGACGCGGTCGGCTCCGTGCTCGCCTGGCGCTTCGAGGAGGGCGTGAAGGGAAGCGACATCCACAACTTCGGCGACGCCGCGTTCTTCGCCACGGTGCAGCTGCTGACGGTGTCGTCTTCGCTGATGAACCCGGTCACGGCGGCCGGCAACGTGCTGGACGTCGTGCTCGAGGCGTGGGCGGTGCTGGTCGTGACCGCCGTCGCGGGCTCGTTCGCCACCTTCTTCCAGGCCGGCGACTCGAGCTGAGATCGCCGGCGCGGATCAGCGCGTCTTCTTCTTCACCGCGCTTCTCGCCTTGCCGACCGTCTGCTGGGTCTTGCCCTTCGCCGCCTTCGCGGCGCCCTTCGCCTCGGTCGACTTGCTGCCGGTGTCGTAGCCGGCCCCGGCCTTCGTCTTGCCGGCTACTTCGTTCGCCTTGCCCTTCACGCGCTGAGCTCGATCTGCCATGTCGCTTCCTCTCGTTGTTTTCGTTACCCATCCAGGTCTCCGTAGCCTCGAGGTCGCAAACGCCGCGGCCGCGGTGTACGCGCGCAGATTCGCCCCCGGCCGGGGCTACAGTGACCCGCCGAAGCCCCCGTAGCTCAGTGGATAGAGCAGCGGTTTCCTAAACCGCGTGCGCTGGTTCGATTCCGGCCGGGGGCATCCTTCCCCTCCTTCCGGAGCGGCCCACCGAAACCGCAGTGGCCATCCCTTCGTTAAACCGGGAGTGTCGGCGGTGGCGGGCCGCGGATGCGCATCGTTCACTACGAGGGGGGACCCATGGAACGATCAACCGTTCTCCGGCTCGGGGGGCTGGTCGCAGTGATGTTCGTGCTCGCGGGAACCGTCAACGGCGCCGCAGCCACGAATCAGCCCGACCTGTCGAGTCGCGCGGCGATCCAGAGCTACCTGCAGTCGATCGGAATAGATCCGGCGAGCGTGACGTGGCAGCAGGGGCTGAACAACTACGCCGGCCCGAGCTGCCCAGGGGTCGGCTGGACCTGCACGACCGCGACGCGCGTCGTGCAGATCGCCCCGGCCGGAGGAGAGAACAGCGTCGAATGCACGCCCGACGACCAGAGCTGCGTGATCGTCCAGAGCACGTCGGCGAACGGGTCGAACCACGCCAAGTGCGAGGAGCACAGCTCGGCGCCCGTCGTGGTGCAGGAATGCACGGTCACCCAGGCGAGCCCGACCGGGAGCAACGACGCAACCGTCCTGCAGGACGACAGGGCCACCGCCGGAGAGAGCATGACCGGCGCGCAGAATGCGCAGCAGCTCGCGCACGTGGAGCAGAACTCCGGCAGCGGCGACAACCACTCCGACGTCCACCAGTCGATCGGCCAGTCGCTGACGCTCGGATCGGTCCAGAAGCAGGACGGCTACCAGGCTGCGGACGTTTCCCAGACGGCCTCGGACGGTGCGAACTTCTCGCACGTGCACCAGACCGAGGACCAGCAGGCGACCGGCGGCACGACGCAGTCGCAGAACACCACGCAACCGCCGCAGAACGTCGACGACTGCTCCGGGGCTTCAGGCCAGCCGAAGCCG
Source organism: Actinomycetota bacterium (assembly GCA_039648875.1). Classification (GTDB taxonomy): domain Bacteria; phylum Actinomycetota; class Thermoleophilia; order Gaiellales; family Gaiellaceae; genus Palsa-739. The sequence continues at coordinate 381 of JBBWZD010000122.1, read as the reverse complement.
GCGAACCCTGACCAGTGCGCGCACGTCCAGCAAGAGAACGTCTCGGGCGGCACCAACGGGTCGCAGCTCGACCAGGCGATCGGCGAGCGGCAGAGCACCGACGCTCCGACCGCCCAGCAGACGCAGGGGACGTTCACCGGCGGCCAGAGGGGCGACGTCCATCAGGACAACCCGTCCGGCGTCGGCCAGAACATGGACGTCGATCACCAGGCGCTCGCGCAGCGGCAGTCCGCGCCGACCGGCGCGGCCGAAACTCAGATGACGGATCCCGGCTGTTGCGGCGCAAGCCAGAACGGCGGCGCGAAGAACCACGAGGACATCGACCAGTCGACGACGCAGAGCGCGACCGGCGCCGCCGAGCAGCTCTCGACGCTGTCGGGG
>JBBWZD010000077.1:0-2752 GCA_039648875.1 Actinomycetota bacterium | reverse complement strand
GCGGTCGTGCTGCGGGTGCCCGTGCGCGTCGGCTGAGTAGCATTGCCCGCGTGAGCGAGAGCGGCACCGGGCAGTACGTCGCCTACACGTTCTACCGCGTCGACCCGGCGTGGCGGCGCCTGCCGGTCGAGGAGCGGCAGGCGGGCAAGGACGCCTTCGCCGACGCCGTCGAGGAGCTCGCTGACCGCTTCGACCACCTGCGCGCATACACGACCGGCGGCGTCAGGCCCGACAGCGACTTCTTCCTCTGGAAGATCGCCGACCGCTACGACGCGCTCGGCGAGCTCGGCGCCGCGCTGAACGGCACGCCGCTCGCGGGCTGGCTCGAGACGCCGTACTCCTACCTCGCCACGACGAAGGCGTCGCAGTACACGAGCGCCCGCCGGCCGCGCCGCATCTCGCCGAAGGGGTCTCCGTACCTCGTCGTCTACCCGTTCGTGAAGGTGCGCCCCTGGTACGAGCTCCCGCTCGACGACCGGCAGCGAGCGATGGACGAGCACATTCGGATCGGCCGCGAGGAGTTCCCGGGGATCACGAACCACACGACCTACTCCTTCGGCATCGACGACCAGGAGTTCATGACCGCGTTCGAATGCGACGAGCCGGCCGACTTCATGCACCTGATGCTGCGGCTGCGCGAGAGCGAGGCGTCGCGCTACACGGAGCGCGACACGCCGATCTTCGTCGGCCGGCACGTGCCGATCCGCGAGGCGCTCGCCGCCCTGGACGGCGCCGCCGCGCGCGTCGAGGCTTAGGGCGCCGCACGGTCGTCCTCGCCCGCCGAGGACGCGCTAGCCGTACGTGTGCTGGTCGCGCCAGGTGCGGAACATGGCGAAGCCGCAGCCGACCAGCACTCCGACGAAGGCGAGGACCTGCAGTCCCTGCGCGCCGCCGTACCAGTTGACCGCCAGATCGCCTACGGCCAGGACCGCGGAGCCGTAGAAGACGACGCGCGCCCGCAGCGGCCAGGCCGCGATCTCCTCCCGCCGCTCGCGCCACATCAGGTAGACGAAGAAGGCGATCGCGAGCAGGAACGCGATCCGCGCGATCAGCAGCAGGGCGACGAGCGTCGCCTCGAGCTCGAGGGCGACGATCAGGAGGGCGATCGCCACGATGATCAGGAACCCGCGCAACGTCGGGTTCATCCGCGAGAAGAAGCTCATGTCCCGGTCATGTACGCCCGCACCGCGAGTGCTCCTGCCACCAGGGTAGCTCCGGCGAACCAGGCGAGCCGTGCCCGCCGTTCGCCGGGCGCGTAGAGCCACGGCGAGAGCGCCGCGAACAGGGCGAGCGTGCCGTACAGGTAGTGCAGCCGCGCAGGCGCCCGACGGTGGTCGGAGAGCAGCAGCAGCCCCAGCGCCACCTGCGCGATCAGCACGGTCTGTGCGAGGGCCAGCAGGTGCGTGACGACCCCGCGCGGCTCGCGGCGACGCAGGTACGAGAGGCCAGCGAGCACGGCCGCCCCCCAGGTCACGGCGAGCACGAGGAATGCAACCGCGTGGTGCGCTCCGAGCATCGGACGCGCCACCCTAGCGGGCCGTGCGGCGGCAGAACGCCCGGCGCCGCGAGAGCGCGCTTCCTCTCGAGCGACCCCTGCGCCGGTCGATAGCATCGGCTGAGTGGTCAGCGAAGGCAGCCCGGCCCCCGATTTCGAGCTGACGAGCGACACCGGCGAGCGGGTGCGGCTATCCGACCTCCGCGGGAAGCCGGTCGTCATCTACTTCTATCCCAGGGACGACACGCCCGGCTGCACGACCCAGGCGTGCGGGCTCCGCGACGTCTACGAAGAGCTCGAGCGCGCCGGGGCGGTCGTGCTCGGCATCTCGCCCGACGACGAGCGCTCGCACACGAAGTTCAAGGAGAAGTACGGGCTCCCGTTCACGCTGCTGGCCGACACCGACCACTCCGTCGCGGAGCGCTACGGCGTCTGGGGCGAGAAGACGTACATGGGCCGCACGTACGTCGGCGTCAGCCGCTCGACGTTCGTGCTCGACGAGGACGGCAACGTGGCGAAGGCGATGCATGACGTGAAGCCGGCGACGCACGCCGACGAGGTGCTCGCCGCGCTGGGGCAGCCGGCCTAGCGCAGGAAGATGCGGCCGATCACCAGCAGCACGACGACCGCGATCACCGCGCACTCGGCGAAGCGGAGGACCAGGTCGTGCGACTGGATCAGAACCATGCAAGCACCCTATCGGCCGTTCCGGACTGCGACTTGATCTTGACCCGGGTCAATTCGGTCAAGCACGGCGAGGAACCACTGAACGGGGGCTGGATGAAACGGCAGCCCGACGGCGAATATGGGGCTAGCGGCAATCCACTGCGGAGGAGAGACCCTTGAAGACTGCGGCACGAGCACTCACGATCGGCGACCGGCTCATCTACGGCGGCCGGGCCTGCGTCGTCCACGGCTTCTCGCCGATGAGCGTCCAGCCCGAGCTCGTCTACCTGGCCGACGCTGCCGAAGCGCGGTCGCGGGACTCGCTGCGGGTCGTGCCGGTCGACGCCTGCGCCTTCGCGCCGCGCGGCCGCGAGCAGCAGGCCGCCTGACGCACGAGAACGACCGGTCGCGCGCGGCGCGCCCGGCTATGCGGATGAGAGGCCTTGAACGTCCACGAGTTCGCTGAGCAAGAAGCCAAGAGCAAGACGCGGCGGGCCGGTCGGCAGCATTGGGGATGTTGTCGGCCGCGTTGTCGCCGCAGTTCTACCGTCCGGGAGAGGGAGCCAGGCGGCATATGCGCCACGAACCCGC
>JBBWZD010000063.1:0-13015 GCA_039648875.1 Actinomycetota bacterium | reverse complement strand
TCGACAGCCGGTGCGCGATGATGATCGTCGTCCGGTTGCGCATCGCCTCGCGCAGCCCGAGCCGGATGCGCGCCTCCGTCGTCGCGTCGACCGAGGCGGTGGCGTCGTCGAGGATCAGCACGCGGGGATCGACGGCGAGCGCGCGCGCGATCGCGATCCGCTGCCGCTGCCCGCCGGAGAGCGTGATGCCGCGCTCGCCGATCACCGTCTCGTAGCCCTGCGGCAGCCGCTCCACGAACTCGTGCGCCTGCGCGAGCCGCGCGACGCGCTCGACCTCCTCGGCGGGCAGGTCCGGGACGCCGAAGGCGATGTTCTCGCGCACCGTCGCCGAGAAGAGGAACGGATCCTGCGAGATGACGCCGATCGCCCGGCGCAGCGAGCGCAGCGTCACGTCGCGCACGTCGGCGCCGTCGATCGTCACCCGGCCGGCCGCCGCGTCGTAGAAGCGCGGAACCAGCGACGTGAGCGTCGTCTTGCCCGAGCCCGTGTGGCCGATGAGCGCGACCGTTCGCCCGGGCGCCACCTCGAGGTCGATTCCCTCGAGCACGGCCCGGCCCGGCAGGTACTCGAACGACACCCGTTCGAAGCGGACCTGGCCCGGGCCTTGCGGCAGCTCGCGCGCGCCCGGCCGGTCGGCCACGTCCTCCGGCTCGTCCACCACCTGGAAGATGCGCTCGCCCGACGCCGTCGCGCGCTGCGCCTGGCCGATCCACATGCCGAGCGAGCGGAGGGGCGTGACGAGCATGGCGAGGTAGAGGAAGATCGCGCTGAAGCTGCCGGGGGTCAGGCTGCCGCGGGCCACCATGCGCGCGCCGACGAGGAGCACGGCGGCCTGGGCCAGCAGCGGCACGAACGAGATGAGCGGCACGTAGGTCGCCCGCTGCCGGTTGGCCTTCAGCGTCTGCGCGAACACGGCCTCGGAGCGGCTCCGGAACTTGGTCTCCTCGGCCGGCTCCTGCGCGAACGCCTTCACGACGTGGACGCCGACGATGTTCTCCTCCGCGACGGTCGCCACGTCGGCGAGCTTCTGCTGCACCTCCCGCAGGGTCGGGTGCGCGACGTGGCTGTAGCGGTAGGCGAGGGCGACGAGCGGCGGCGTGATCGCGAGGGCGATCAGCGCCAGTCGCCACTCGAAGAAAAAGAGGACGACGGTGACCGATACGACGGTCAGCACGTTCTGGAAGAAGAAGATGAGCCCGTAGCCGAGGAAGAAGCGCACGCCTTGCAGGTCGACCGTCGCGCGGCTCATCAGCTGACCCGTCTGGTGGCGGTCATAGAAGCCGTACGAGAGTCGCACGAGGTGCGCATACAGGCCGCTGCGCATGTCCATCTCGACGTCGAGAGCCTGGCGGCCGGAGATGATGCGGCGGCCGAGCATCAGGGTGGCGCGGGCGGCGCCGAGGAGGACGATCAGCCCCACGAAGAGCCAGAGGCGGTGGGGGTCGTGGCGCAGGACAGCCGAGTCGATGACGTCCCGGCCGGTCACCCAGATGAGGGCGATCTGAGCGGCCTGCGAGCCGACGGCGAGCACGATCGAGACCACGAGGCCGCGCCGGTAGGGGCGGAGGAAGCCGAGCAGGCGCACGAACGTGGCGCGATACGGAACGGCGCTCACCCGGCCAGGGTACCCGGGCGATCTACGCTGGCCGCATGGGCCAGATCGCTCCGGACCGCAGCCCCGTGGAGCTCTACGCGCTGTTGCCCGACCGAGGCGAGGGCGAGCTGGTGGCGCGGGTGGCGCCCGCAGGCCACGGTCCTCGAGCTCGGCTGCGGCGCCGGCCGCATCACGCGGCAGCTCGTCGCGCTCGGCTACGACGTGGCCAGATGAGGGCGATCTGAGCGGCCTGCGAGCCGACGGCGAGCGACGGCGTCGCCCGCGGCGAGGTGGAGTACCGGCCGGCGGGCGGCGGTGGAGGCACGCCTTCGCGATGCGGGTCTTCGCCGACGAGGAGGAGCCCGGCGCTGCGCTCGCGGAGGCCGGGCTGCGGCTCGAGCGCTGGCTCGACAGCTCTCCCGTTGGGCCGAAGAACTCGACGTGCGCGAACCCGGCCTCGAGGAGGAGGTCGCGCAGCTCGACGGGCATGAACATCGGGATCGAGTACGGCGTCTCGCGGACGCCGCCGTTCCGCACGATCACGCGGTGCGTGTCCATCAGGCTGGTCTCCGGGTGCCACACGTAGTCGTCGACCGAGAGGTCGGCGCCGCGGGGCGTGAAGGACTGGCGTTGGAAATTCCTCAGCACCCAGGGCAGGTGGTTCAGATCGAGGAGCGCGCGGCCGCCGGGCCGCAGCACGCGCCGCACCTCTCGCAGCACCGTGCGATTGCCGTCGTCGTCGAAGTACCCGAACACGGCGCTGGCGGCCGAGGACCGAAGGCTGCTCGCGCTCGCGAGCACGTAGAGGCGCGAGTCACAGGCGCGCGAGCTCCGTCTGCACGAGCTCGAGCGCCCGCGCGAGCCGCTCGCGGTTCACGGGCGCGTTCAGCCAGCCGCTCGCGCCGGAGGGGTGCGGCAGCGGTACCACCGGCACCCCGTCGCGCTCGTAGCGCTCCCCGACGCAGTCGGTCAGCTGCGGCAGGCCGAGCAGCCGCCGGAGGGCGAGGCCGCCGACGGTGACGATCAGCCCGGGTCGCAGCAGCTCGAGCTCCCACCGGTGCCAGAAGGCGCAGAGCTCCTGCTCGCGCGGGGTCGGGGTGCGGTCGCCGCGGCCCGCGGGCGCGCTGCCTGGATAGCAGCGCGTCACGGATGCGCAGAAGAAGGTGGAGTAGAACGCCGCCTCGTCGAGCTCGAGCCAGCGGCGGAGCGCCTGTCCCGCACGGCCGCGCCACGGCCGCCGCTCCTCGCCCTCGACCACGCCCGGCGCCTGCCCGAGCAGGTATGCGCGCTGGGCGGCGTAGGGCGCGCGCACCGGCAGCGACTCGAGCGCGTAGCCCGCCTCCAGGCACGCCCGGCAGCGTGCGGTGTCGCGCTGCAGGGAGGCGAGCGAGCGATAGGACGACCTGCGAACGGTCACGCCGGTATCTTTTTTGAAGCAATGCGCCGGCTCCTGGTCTTCCCGAACCCGGTGAACGAGACGTCGGCGCGCGTCGTCGCGGCCGCGGTGGCCGTGCTCGCGGTGGTCACGGTCGCATTCCAGCAGGGGTGGCTGCTCCCGGTGCTGGCCTACGGCTTTGTCGCGCGCGCGCTGGCCGGGCCGAGGCTCAGCCCGCTGGCGCTGCTGGCGACGCGCGTGGTCGCGCCGCGGCTACCGGTGGCGCACCGGTATTCGCCGGGGCCGGCGAAGCGCTTCGCCCAGGCCGTCGGCGCGGCATTCACCGTCGCGGCGACGCTGCTCTGGTTCGTCGCCGGCGCAAACGGCGCGGCGCTGGTGCTGGTGGGCGTCCTCGCCGCCTTCGCGTCGCTCGAGGCGGCGTTCGGCCTGTGCGTCGGTTGCCGGGCGTTCTACCTCGGCATGCGCCTCGGTCTCGTGCCGCCGCATGTGTGCGAGGAGTGCGCCCGCGTGCTCGCGCGCGAGCCGTCGTAGGCTCACGACGTGCGCCTGCCGCTCGAAGCGGTCCCCAACTTCTCCGAGGGCCGCGACCGCGCGGTGATCGAGGCGATCGGCGCCGAGCTCTCGGCGCACGCCGACCTGCTCGACGTGCACTCGGACCCCGACCACAACCGCTCGGTGTTCACGCTCGTCGGGGAGCCCGACGCGCTGGTCGAGGCGCTGCTCGCGGGGATCCGGTGCGCACGCGAGCGCATCGACCTGCGGCGCCATGAGGGCGCTCATCCGCGCATCGGCGCGGCCGACGTCGTGCCGGTGGTGCCGGTGCGGCCGGAGGACGCCGAGCGTGCCGGGGTCTCCGCGCTCGAGTTGGCCCGCCGCGTGGGCGAGGAGCTCGCGCTCCCCGTCTTCCTCTACGGCGATCTCGCGCCCGGCCGGGGTCCGGCGTTCTTTCGCCGCGGCGGCCCGCAGGAGCTGCAGCGCCGGCTCGACGCGGGCGAGCTCGAACCCGATTTCGGCCCTGCGCGGCTGGACCCGGCCGCCGGCGGCGTGATCGTGGGCTCGCGCCGGCCGCTGATCGCCTTCAACGTCAACCTCGCCGGCGCCCGAGGCGAGGCGGCCCGCGAGATCGCCCGCGCCGTGCGCGAGAGGGACGGCGGCTTCCCGGGGGTGCGCGCGCTCGGCCTCGAGCTCCCGCGCGCGGGCCACGCGCAGGTGAGCATGAACGTCGAGGACTGGGAGGCGGCCGCGCTGCACGACATCGTCGCGGCCGTCTCCCGGGAAGCCGCCGACCGGGGCGCCGACGTGAGCGGCGCCGAGCTCGTCGGGCTCATGCCGGCCGGAGCCGCCGTCGCCGCGGCGGGCGCGCTCCTCCGCATCGCCGGCTTCGACGCCTCGCGCGTGCTCGAGCTGCGGCTGCTCGAGCGGTAGCCGGTCGGCTCCCCCGCCGCTCGGCAGGCCGACTCGTGTAGAAGCGTCCGGGCCGACGCGCGGAAGCTGTGCGGGACCCCTGAGCCCGGCTCGCGTACGGTGACTGCAGGGGGTCTCCGCACCCCTTGGGGGCAGGTGGGGGCTGGGAGCGCCGGAGCTAGACTCGCCCGGCGATGACGCAGCGCACCGCGATCGGCCTGACCGGCGACGACCTGACGCTCGCCGACGTCTGGGCGGTCGCCGTGGAGCGTGCGCCCGCCACCCTCTCCGACGAAGCGCGCGGGAAGATGCGTGCGGCGCGCGCCGTCGTCGACCGCGCCGCGCACGGCAGTCGCGAGCACACCTACGGCGTCAACACCGGCTTCGGCCGCTTCGTCAACCGCTCGATCCCGGAGGAGCTAACGGAGGAGCTGCAGCTGCGGCTCCTGCGGTCGCACGCATGCGGCGTCGGCGAGCCGTACCCGGACGAGGTCGTGCGGGCCGCGACGCTGCTGCGGGCGAACACGCTCGCGAAGGGCAATTCGGGCGCGCGCGACGGCACGGTCGAGCTGCTGCTCGAGTGCCTCGACCGCGGCGTCCTGCCGGTCGTGCCGAGCCGGGGCTCGGTCGGCGCGTCGGGCGACCTTGCGCCGCTCGCGCATCTCGCCCTGCCGCTCGTGGGCGAGGGCGAGGCGTTCCTCGACGGGGAGCGGCTGCCGGGGCTCGAGGCGCTGATGCGTGTCGGGCTCGAGCCCATTCGGCTCCAGGCGAAAGAGGGCCTGTCGCTCGTCAACGGGACGCAGTTCATGGCCGCCTTCGGCGCGCTCGGGCTCGTGCGCGCCCGCCGGCTCGCACGGGCGGCCGACGTCGCGTGCGCGCAGTCGCTCGAGGCGTTGCAGGGCTCCGCGACGTCGTTCCTGCCGCAGATCCACGCCCTGCGGCCGCTGCGCGGGCAGGGTGCGTCGGCGGCCAACGTGCTCCGGCTGCTCGAAGGCTCCGCCATCAACGAGGCGCACCGCTGGTGCGACAAGGTGCAGGACGCCTACTCGCTCCGCTGCACGCCGCAGGTGCACGGAGCGTCGCGCGACCTGCTGGACTACGTCGACTACACGGTCTCGATCGAGCTGAACGCGGCCACCGACAACCCCCTCGTGCTCGTCGACGACGACCTGCTCGTGTCGAACGGCAACTTCCACGGCCAGCCGCTCGCCTTCGCCCTCGACGCCTTGGCCATGGCCGTCGCGGAGCTCGCGAGCATCTCCGAGCGGCGGCTCGAGCGGCTCCTCAACCCGAATCTCTCGGACGGCCTGCCGGCCTTCCTCACCACCGACGGAGGCCTCAACAGCGGCTTCATGATCCCGCAGTACGTGGCCGCGTCCCTCGTGTCGGAGAACAAGGTGCTCTGCCATCCCGCCTCGGTCGACTCGATTCCGACGAGCGCGGGGCAGGAGGACCATGTCTCGATGGGCAACGCGGCGGGGCTCAAGGCGTGGCAGGTGCTCGCGAACTGCGAGCACGCGCTCGCGATCGAGCTGCTCGCCGGCGCGCAGGCGGTCGAGTTCCACGCTCCGCTCGAGCCCGGCCAAGGTGTCGGCGCCGCCCGCGCCGCCGTGCGCGAGCTGTCGCCGCGGCTGCGGGACGACCGCCCGCTCGCGCCGGACATCGAAGCCGTCGCCGCCTCGATCCGCGACGGCTCCTTCCTGGCGGCCGTCGAAGCGGACGCGGGCGAGCTGCAATGACCGTGACGGAGACGCGCGCCGCACGAGTCGAGGCGCTCTGCGGCGACCTCTCGAGCATCCGCGCGCCGCGGGGAACGGAGCTGAACGCGCGCCAGTGGTCGACCGAGGCGCCGCTGCGGATGCTGTTGAACAACCTCGACCGCGACGTAGCCGAGCAGCCGGAGGAGCTGATCGTCTACGGCGGGTCGGGGCGGGCCGCCCGGAGCCACGACGCCCTGCGCGGCATCGTCTCGGCGCTCCTCGAGCTGGGGCCGGAGGAGACGCTGCTCGTGCAGTCCGGGAAGCCGGTCGGCATCTTCACCACCCATGCGGGGGCGCCGCGTGTCCTGATCGCGAACTCGCTGCTCGTGCCTAAGTGGGCCACCTGGGGCGAATTCCGCCGCCTGGAGGCGGAGGGGCTGACGATGTTCGGCCAGATGACCGCCGGCTCGTGGATCTACATCGGCACGCAGGGGATCCTGCAGGGGACCTACCAGACGTTCGCGGCAGCCGGTGAGAAGCACTTCGGCTCGCCGGACCTGAACGGACGCACGATCCTCACGGCGGGGCTCGGCGGCATGGGCGGCGCCCAGCCGCTCGCCGGCACGATGGCCGGCGCCGCGATCCTCTGCATCGAGGCCGACCCGCACCGGCTCGAGCGGCGGCTGGAGACGCGTTACCTCGACGAGGCCACCGACTCGGTCGACAACGCGCTGGCGCGCGTGCGCGCGGCCGCGGCGGAGCGTCGCCCGCTCTCGGTCGGCCTGCTCGGGAACGCCGCCGACCTCGTGCCGGAGCTCGCGGCCCGCGGCGAGCACTTCGACCTGGTGACCGACCAGACGGCCGCACACGACCCGCTGAACGGCTACACCCCCCGGGGGCTCTCGGTCGCGGAGGCGGCGGCGCTGCGTGGCTCGGATCCCGACGAGTACCTCCGCCGCGCGGCCGCCTCGATCGTGCGGCACGTGGAGGGCCTGCTCGAGTACGTCCGGCGCGGCGCGTATGTTTTCGACTATGGCAACAACCTGCGAGGTGAGGCCCGTGACGCTGGGCTGACGGAGGCGTTCTCATACCCGGGCTTCGTCCCGGCCTATATCCGGCCGCTGTTCTGTCGTGGCATCGGCCCATTTCGCTGGGCGGCCCTCTCCGGCGACCCGGACGACATCGCGGCGATCGATCGGGCGCTCCGGGAGTTGTTCCCGGACGACGCGCTGCTGCAGCGGTGGCTCGAGCTCGCGCCGGGGCGGGTGGCATTCCAGGGGCTACCGGCACGGATCTGCTGGCTCGGCTACGGCGACCGCGCGAAGGCGGGGCTCGAGATCAACGAGCTCGTGCGGCGCGGCGCAGTCCAGGCGCCCGTCGTGATCGGACGCGACCATCTCGACGCAGGCTCGGTGGCCTCGCCGTATCGCGAGACGGAGGCGATGCGCGACGGCTCCGACGCGATCGCCGACTGGCCGATCCTGAACGCCCTGCTCAACGTCGCGGCGGGCGCGACGTGGGTGAGCGTGCACCACGGGGGCGGCGTCGGCATCGGCAACGCGATCCACGCGGGCATGGTCGTCGTCGCCGACGGCACCGACGCGGCTGCGGAGCGGCTCGAGCGCGTGCTCACGACGGATCCGGGCACGGGCGTGATGCGGCACGCCGACGCGGGCTACCCCGACGCGCTCGAGGCGGCGGAGCGGGGCGGCATCAGCCTGCCGTCCGCGCGCCCGGGCCCGTAGCAGGCGACGTGACGCCGCCGCGGGTGCTCATCCGCGACCTGTCGCAGCTCGCGACGCCCGCCGGCAGCCACGCGCCCCTGCGCGGGGCCGCGCTGGCAGACGTCGAGGTGCTCGAGGACGCCTACGTCCTCTGCGCGGGCGAGACGATCGAGGCCGCCGGGCGCATGCGCGACCTGCCTGCTCTCGACGGCGAGGTACGCGAGGTCGACGGCCACGGGCGCTGCGCCATCCCCGGCCTCGTCGACTGCCACGCGCACCCGGCCTTCGGCGGCGACCGCGTCGAGGAGTTCTCGCTCCGCGCCGCCGGCGCCGGCTACGAGGAGCTGCACGCCCGCGGCGGCGGCATCCTCTCGACGGTGCGCGCGACGCGCGCCGCCGGAGAGGACGGGCTGCGGGCCGCGGTCGAGCGGCACCGCGCCTGGATGCGGCGGCACGGCACGACGACCTTCGAGGGGAAGTCGGGGTACGGCCTCGACCGCGACACGGAGCTGGCTTCGCTGCGCGCAGTCCGGGCCGCGGGCGGCACCGCGACGTGGCTCGGCGCGCACGCGGTCCCGCCGGAGTTCGACGGCGATGCGGACGCCTACCTCGACTTCGCCGTGGCGGAGGTGCTGCCGGAGGCGGCCGGGATCGCGGCGGCCGCCGACGTGTTCCTCGAGCGTGGCGCGTTCGACGTGCGGCAGGCGCGCCGCTACCTCGAGGTCTGCCGCGATGCCGGACTGGCGCTGCGCCTGCACGGCGACCAGTTCACCGAGCAGGGCGCGGTCCCGCTCGCGGTCGAGCTCGGCGCGCGCTCGGTGGACCACCTCGAGGCAACGGGCGAGGAGGGCGTCCGCACGCTCGCAGCGAGCGACGTCGTCGGCGTCGTGCTGCCGGCGAGCGCCCTGTTCCTCGGGCGGCCGATGGCGCCGGCGCGGGCGCTCGTCGACGCCGGCGCGGCGGTCGCGCTCGCTACCGACTTCAACCCCGGCAGCGCGTTCTGCGAGAGCCTGCCGCTCTGCTGCTCGCTCGCGGCCACGCAGCTCCGGCTGTCGCCGGCCGAGGCGCTGGCCGCCTGCACCGTCAACGCCGCCCACGTGCTCGGCCTCTCGGGGACCGTCGGCCGCCTTGCGCCCGGCTACCGCGCCGACGTGGCCCTGCTCGACGCGCCGGACTGGCGCTACCTGGCCTACCACCTCGGCGGGGACGTCGTGGCCGGGGTGGTCGAAGCCGGCGAGCTACGCTAGCTGCGCATGCCGACCCGGAAGCAGCGGCGCCGCGAGGCGAAGGCGAAGCGGCACGAGTACGAGTTCGTGTACGTCGACGACGAGGGCCGCGAGCTCGAGGCGCGGCCCGAGGAGCTCGAGCCGGTGCCGACGCCGCGCGCGGAGCGGCGCGACGGCGCCGGCGCGCAGGCGAAGAAGGGCCCGCAGCGGCCGCAGCGGCCGCAGCGTGGTGCTCGCCGGGTGCCGCAGCCGCCGTCGTGGCAGCGCGCGTTCAGGCGGGCCGGCATCCTCGGCCTCGTCGTCTTCGCGATCTTCTCCCTCAGCGCGCGGAGCCGCAGCGGCGGCTACGCGTCGGCCGCCGCGCTCGCCGCGCTGTACACGGCCCTCTTCGTCCCGTTCACGTACATGCTCGATCGCTTCGCCTACCGCCGTTGGCAGGCGCGTGAGCAGCAGCAGACGCCGCCGTCCCGGCCGGCGAAGAAGCGCTAGGACGCGCCCGCGCCGGAGCGCGCCTCGCCGCCCCGGTAATGGCCCTCGCCGGGCCAGGGCGCGAACGTCAGGAGCAGCCGCGCGCCGGACTCGCTCGTGACCGAGTGGCGCTCGGCCGGGTCGAAGCGGAAGAGCTCGCCGGGGCCGGCGTCGACGGAGTCGCCGCCCGCCGCGACGTGCAGCCGTCCCTGGACGACCAGGAGCAGCGCCGCCTCGGTCACCTGATGCTCGCCCAGCTCCTGCCCGGGCTGGAGCTCGATCAGCACCACGCGGCTCTCGCCGTCCTGCGAGTGCAGCACCACCGGCGAGCGGCTCCCCTCCGGCATCTCGATCTCGTCGAGCTTCCAGTGGCGCATCGGCGCGTGACTGCCCCGAGCCAACAGACGCTACACATCGACCAACTACACTCGCGCGTCATGAGCATCGTCGTCGAGGCCTACGCGCTCGGCTCCATCCAGACCAACTGCTACGTCGTCCGTGCCGGTCGCGGCGCCTCCGAGGCCGTCGTGATCGACCCCGGCGGGAACGCCACCGACCTCCGGCTCGAGCTCGCCCGATCGGGTGCCGCGTGCGCTGCGATCCTGATCACGCACGGGCACTTCGACCACGTCGGCGGCGTCGCAGACCTCGCCGAGGGCACGGGTGCCCCCGTCTACATGCCGGAGGGCGAGCGGGACCTGCTGGAGCGGTACGGGGAGTTCGCGCCCGTGGGAGCGGCGGGGCGCTCGTACACGCCCGACCACCTGCTCACGGGAGGCGAGACGATCGAGGTAGCGGGCCTCTCGTTCGCATGCATCGCCGTGCCCGGGCACTCGCCGGCGCACGTCGCCTTCTACGCGGACAGCTGCCTGTTCAGCGGCGACCTGATCTTCGCCGGCTCGGTCGGCCGTGTCGACCTGCCCGGCGCCGACTGGGAGACGCTGCTCGAGTCGGTGCGCAGCATCGCCGAGCGCTACCCGCCGGACACCGTCGTCTACCCCGGCCACGGCCCGCGCACGACCCTCGGCGACGAGCTCGCCAGGAATCCGTTCCTCGCGGAGCTCCGCGCATGATCGCCACGTGACGCGGATCGAGGCGCCGCGCGGCACGCACGACCTCCTGCCCTCCGACCAGCCGCTGTGGCAAAAGGTGACGGGGGAGATGGAGCGTCTCTGCGCGCTCTACGGCTACCGCCGCATCCAGACGCCGGTCTTCGAGGACGCCGGCCTCTTCGAGCGCACCTCGGGCGCCGGCTCGGACATCGTCCAGAAGGAGATGTACCTCTTCGAGGACCGCAGCGGGCGCCGGCTGGCGCTGCGGCCGGAGGCGACCGCGCCGATCTGCCGCGCCTACCTGGAGCACGGAATGCAGCGCGAGCCGCAGCCGGTCAAGCTGTACACGCTCGCGACGATGTACCGCTACGACAAGCCCCAGCGCGGGCGCTACCGCGAGCACTGGCAGCTCTCGCTCGAGAGCATCGGCTCGGCGGATCCCGCCGTCGACGCCGAGGTGATCCAGTACTACGACAGCCTGCTGCGGGAGCTCGGCGTCACGCGCTATGAGCTCCAGCTCAACTCGATCGGCGACCGGGAGTGCCGCCCGGCCTACGTGGAGCGCCTGAACGCGTGGCTCGACGCGCACGCCGACGCGCTCGACGACGACGCGCGGCAGAAGCGGGCGACGAGCCCCCTGCGGGTCTTCGACGTGAAGAGCGAGCGGGTCCGCGCGGCGCTGCGGGACGCGCCCAGGATCGGCGACTCGCTCTGCAACGCGTGCGCCGAGCACTTCGCCCGCGTGCGCGCCCACCTCGACGCGTACGGCGTCGCGTACACGCTCGTGCCGACGCTCGTGCGCGGGCTCGACTACTACACCCGCACCACCTGGGAGTTCGTCGGACCCGACGAGTCGACGCAGGCCTCGACGATCTCCGCCGGCGGCCGCTACGACTACCTCGTCGAGGAGATCGGCGGTCCGCCGACGCCGGGCGTCGGCTTCGGCGCCGGCATCGAGCGCCTGGTGCTGTCCCTCGAGCTCGAGGGCGTCACCGCCGAGGAGCGGCCGCTCGACGTCTTCCTCGTGCTCGACGAGCAGGCCGACCGGCAGGAGCTGCTGAGCGCGATGGCGGCGCTGCGGCGGCGCGGCCTCGCCTGCGACGCCGACTACGCCGGGCGCTCGCTCAAGGGCCAGCTGAGCCAGGCGCAACGCCGCGCCGGCGCGGTCGCGATTCGCAGCGGCGACGGCTGGGCGCTGCGCAGGCGAGGCGAGCCCGACCGCACCGGCCCGGACCTGGAGGCGCTGCTGTGACCTGGCGCGACACCACCTGCGGCACGCCGCGCGCGGAGGACGCCGGGCGGCGCGTCACCCTCGCCGGCTGGGCGGCGCGCCGGCGCGACCACGGCGGCCTCGTCTTCGTCGACCTGCGCGACCACTCCGGCGTCATCCAGCTCGTGCTCAACCCGGAGCGGGCGCCCGAGGCGGCGGCGGCCGCGCACGAGGTGCGGAACGAGTTCGTGCTCCAGGCGGAGGGCGAGATCGTGCGGCGTGCGCCCGACGCGGTGAACCCGAACCTCCCCACGGGCGAGGTCGAGGTGCAGGTCGACAGCCTCCGCGTCGTCTCGACCGCGGAGCCGCTGCCCTTCCAGGTCGGCGAGGACGGCGTCGACGAGGTGCTGCGCCTCCGCTACCGCTGGCTCGACCTGCGCAGCGAGCGCATGCAGCGCAACCTGCGGCTCGGCCACACCGTCGTGGCAGCGATCCGCCGCACGATGGACGCGCGCGGCTTCGTCGACGTCTGGACGCCGAGCATGACCAGGGGAACTCCCGAGGGCGCACGCGACTTCCTCGTCCCCGTGCGTCTCCAGCCGGGACGGTTCTTCGCCCTCGCCCAGTCGCCGCAGCTGTTCAAGCAGCTCTGCATGGTGGGCGGGATCGACCGCTACTACCAGGTCGCCACCTGCTGGCGGGACGAGGACCTTCGTGCCGACCGGCAGTTCGAGTTCCGTCAGCTCGACTTCGAGATGGCGTTCGTCGAGCGCGAGGACGTGCTCGACGTGATGGAGGCGTGCGTGGTCGCGAGCTTCGAGGCGCTCGGTCGGGAGCCGCCGCCGCGCCCGTTTCCGCGGCTCTCCTACGCCGACGCGATGCGCCGCTTCGGTTCCGACAAGCCCGACCTGCGCTACGGCCTCGACATCCAGGACGCGACCGAGATCACGCGCGGCTCGCAGTTCGGCGTGTTCGCGAACGCGGCGGCGGTGCGCTACCTCGTCGCGCCGCGCGCGTACTCCCGCGCGGAGCTCGCGCGGCTCGAGGAGATCGCGAAGGAGTGGGGGGCGAAGGGGCTCGGCTACCTCGTCGACGACGGCGGGGAGCTCCGGTCGCCGATCGCGAAGTTCCTCTCGGAGCAGGAGCTCGCCGCCTTCCGCGCCGGCCCGGGCACGACGGTGCTGTTCGCGGCCGGTGACGACGAGCTGGTCGCGCGCGTGCTCGGCGGGCTGCGCGTACAC
>JBBWZD010000054.1:0-10176 GCA_039648875.1 Actinomycetota bacterium | reverse complement strand
ACATCGACCCGCAGCCGGGTACCGGGCTCGCCGAGGGGAAGCGCGTCGCCGCGATCGTGCACGAGGTGCTCGACGAGATCGGGTACGTCGGCTGGCCGAAGATCTCCGGCAACCGCGGCATCCACGTCTACTGCCGCATCGAGCCTGCCTGGGACTTCCGCGTCGTCCGCCGCTGCGCGCTCGCGTTCGCGCGCGAGGTCGAGCGGCGTGCCCCGGAGGTCGTGACGACGGCGTGGTGGAAGGAGGAGCGGGGCGAGCGCGTCTTCGTCGACTACAACCAGAACGCCCGCGACCGCACGATCCTCTCCGCGTACTCCGTCCGCGGGAGGCCCGACGCGACCGTCTCGGCACCCGTCTCCTGGCAGGAGCTCGCTGACGTCGAGACGGAGGACTTCACGATCGCGTCGATGCCGGCGCGCTTCGCCCGCCTCGGCGACCTGCACGCCGGCATCGACGAGGCGGTCTGCGACCTGCAAGTTCTGCGCGAGTGGGTCGAGCGCGAGGAGGCGGAGGGTGTGGGCGAGGCGCCGTATCCGCCGAACTTCCCGAAGATGCCCGACGAGCCGAAGCGCGTGCAGCCGTCGCGCGCGCGGCCGCCGGAGGACTAGCCGAGGAGGTCCTCGACGGCGAGGTCGTCGGGGCGCCGCGGTGGGCGTACCTCCCGCCAGGTGCACTGGGCGGGGTCCTTGTCCGGCCGGAAGCGGACGAGTCGCGTGCCGTGGCGGAAGCGGCTCTTCTCGAGCTTGTCGAACCGGACCTCGACCACCAGCTCCGGCCGCAGCGCCGTCTCCTCGAGCTCGCCCGTGCCCCACCGGTTCGGCTCCGAGAAGCGGCGGTCGCTCTGCTCGTCGAGGAGCGGCACCACGAGTGCGGCGATCTCGTCGTGGCGCTTCGCGCCGACGGCGCAGGAGCCGACGTAGTCGAGGCCGCCGTCGTCGCGATACAGGCCGAGCAGCAGCGTGGCGATCGTCGTGCGCCCGCCGGCCTTCCAGCGGATGCCGACGACGACGCAGTCCGCCGTCCTGTGCGGCTTGACCTTCACGACCCCGTCGCGGGAGCCCGGCAGGTAGGGCAGCGAGAGCCGCTTGGCCACCACGCCGTCGAAGCCGGCCGCCTGCAGCGTCTGCAGCCACTCGCGCCCCACGGCGGCGTCGTCGGTGACGGGGGAGAGTGACCATCCGCCGCCGAGCCGCTCGAGCTCCGCGCGCCGCTCCTCGATCGGGCGCGCGTGCACCGGCGCCGCGTCCCAGAGGAGCAGGTCGAACGCGACGAAGGTCGCCGGAATCTCCGCGGAGAGCTTGCGCACCCGGCTCTCGGCCGGGTGCAGCCGCATCTGCATCGCGTCGAAGTCGAGCGCGCCGCCGCGCGAGATCACGATCTCTCCGTCCAGCGCGGAGTGGGGCGGCAGCTGCTCGCCAAGGCGCCGCAGCTCCGGGAAGTAGCGCAGAAGCGGACGGCCGTTCCGCGACCAGAGCGCGACCTCGCCGCCGTCGTTCTCGAGCACGCCCCGAAAGCCGTCCCACTTCGGCTCGTACCGCCAGTCGCCCCGGTCGGGCAGCTCGGCGACGAGCTCCGCCTCCATCGGCGGGAACGGGACGTTCGGCCCGGGAGCGTCCGCCATGCTGCGAGCGTAGACGGTCGCTGCACAGGGCGCCCGAGGACGGGTGAGGGGCGGCTCAGCCGCCCCTCGAGCTCATTTCAACCAGGGAGCGAGGAAGCTCTCGATCTCCCGGCAGCCGCGCGGCCGCTCGAGGCGCGCCTGGACGAGCTTGTCCTCGACCACGACGAGCGTCGGCATGGTGTCGACGCCGAAGCGCTCCACGAGGTCCGGCCGTTCCTGCTCGTCGACGCGGTAGAGCCGGAACGTGCCGTGGTTGCGCCTGCGCTGGAGCACCTGCGCGAGGAACCCTTCGACGCGCCGGCAGGAACCGGAGACGGGCGAATAGAAGAACACCAGGCCCGGTTTCTGCGCGCTGCTGACAGCGGCGATGATGCACCTCCTTCGCGGGGGGATGAGCAGCCTGGCCTTGTGTCGTACACGGCGCCGAAGCTGGACAATTCCTACCCGCGAGACCGACCGGTCTAACGGCAGTTCGCTCAAGATCGGCTTAGAAGTCGCTCAAGGCTGCGCAACGTGCGCTGGGCCCGGCGACTAACCTTGCACACGTGCGGCGGGTGGTGGTGACGGGCCTCGGCGCGGTGACGCCGCTCGGCAACGACGCGCAGTCGAGCTGGCGGGCCGCCGTCGAAGGGCGCAGCGGCGTCGACTGGATCCGCTCCTTCGACGCAAGCGCCTTTCCCGTGCGCATCGCCGCCGAGGTGAAGGACTTCGACCCTTCCACCGCCGCGTCGGCCAAGGAGGTGCGAAAGCTCGACCGCAACGTCCTGCTCGCGCTCGCCGCGGGCCGGGAGGCCGTCGCGGACGCCGGGCTCGACGGCGCCTACGACTCGTCCGGCGTCGGCATCCTCTTCGGCACTGCCATCGGCGGCTTCCTCGGCATCATGGAGCAGGCCGAGGTGCTGCGGGAGCGCGGCCCGGAGCGCGTCGCGCCGACCTTCATACCGAGCGTGCTGCCCGACGCGGCCAGCGGGCAGCTCGCAATCTCGCTCGGCTACCGCGGCCCCAACTACGCCCCCGTCTCGGCCTGCGCGACCGGCTCGCACGCGGTGGGGGAGGCGGCCGAGCTGATCAAGCGCGGCGGCGCCGACGCGGTGCTCGCCGGCGGCGCCGAGGCGTGCATGCACCCGCTGATCCTGGCCGGCTTCTGCGCGATGCGCGGCCTCGTCGCCGAGGAGGACGATCCGGCGCGTGCGTCGCGCCCCTTCGACGCCAGCCGGGCCGGCTTCGTCATGGGCGAGGGCGCCTGCGTGCTCGTGCTGGAGGAGCTGGAGGCCGCGCGGGCGCGCGGGGCGCGTGTGTACGCCGAGATCCTCGGCTACGGCGCCTCGAACGACGCGCACCACATGGCCCAGCCCGACCCGGATTCGATCGGCGTGGGCGAGATGATGCGCCGGGCGCTGACGGCAGCGGGCGTCGAGCCCGAGCGCGTCGGGTACGTCAACGCCCACGGCACCTCCACGCCGCTCGGAGACGCAGCCGAGACGAAGGCCATCAAGGACGTCTTCGGCGACCACGCCTACAGCCTCGCCGTCTCCTCGACGAAGTCGGTGACCGGCCACTGCTTCGGCGCGGCGGGCGCGATCGAGGCGATGATGTGCGTGCTCGCGATCCACGAGAACGTGCTGCCGCCGACGATCAACTACCGGGAGCCAGACCCCGCCTGCGACCTGGACTACGTGCCGAACGAGGCGCGTGAGGCGAGGGTCGACGTGGCGCTCTCCAACGCCATGGGGCTCGGCGGCCACAACGGCTGCGTCCTCGTTGGCCGGGTCGACTAAAGAAACGAGACGAGCTCCGGCGTGAGCCGGTCGAGCGAGTCGGTCGTCACGTCCGCGAGCGCAAGCGCCTCGTCGTCCGGCGGGTAGGTCGGGTTCGGGATGGCGACGACCCGCATGCCGGCCGCCTTCGCGGAGCGGATGCCGCCGTGCGAGTCTTCGACAGCGGCGCAGCGGCCCCGCGAGACCCCCAGCCGGCGGGCCGCCTCGAGATACACGTCCGGCGCCGGCTTGCCGCGGCCGACCTCCTCCGAGGAGACGGTCGCGTCGAAGAGCGGCTCGAGTCGGGCGCGCTCGAGCACCGCGTCGATCACCGGGCGGTTGGAGGACGAGGCGAGCCCGAGCGGGTAGCGCGCCGCGAGCCGCCGCACCGCCTCCACGGCGCCCGGCAGCAGCGGCAGCCGCTCGGCGTAGGCCGCGAGGATCCGCCGCACGACCTCGTCGTTGATCGTCTCGGGCTCGTCCGGAACGCCGGCCACCTCGTGCAGGTACCGCGACCACTCGCGCGAGCTCATGCCCATCATCGCCCGCTGCACCTCCGCGTCGTAGCGTCCGCCGCGCTCGCGGACGTAGCCCTCGCGCACCTCGTCCCACACCTCCTCCGACTGCAGCAGCACGCCGTCGAGGTCGAAGACGACGGCCTCGATCACAGCCCGTGGTAGGCCCGGTCGCGATACATGAGAGCGTGCGTCGAAGGGCCCCGCTCGACCGACAGCACCTCGCCCACGAAGAACGTGTGGTCGCCCACGTCGTGCTCGGCGACGGTGCGCGCCTCGATCCAGCCCACGCCGCCCTCGATCAGCGGCGCGACCCGCCCCTCGCGCGTCACGACGCCCTGCCAGTGGACGATCGGCGGCCGCCCGGCGGCGAACCGGCGCGCGACCTCCTCCTGCTCGGAGCCGAGCATGCTCACCGCGAACGCGCCCGCGCGGCGCAGCAGCTCGTAGCAGGACGCCTGCTTGCCGACGGAGATGCCGACGAGCGGGGGGTCGAGGGAGAGCGAGACGAGCGACGAGAGCGTCACGCCCATCCGGTCGCCCTCGTAGTCGACGCTGAGGATCGAGACGCCGTGCGGCCAGTAGCGCATCACCGCGCGAAGCTCCTCGCCGCCGGACATCGCGCGATCATAGGGCCCGCCGGCGCGGGTCAGGCGCCGTCGAGCCCGCCGATGTGCCGCGCGATGCGGTGGGCGGCGCGCGTCTGGAAGACGAGGTCGTCGACGAGCACGTGCTCGTCGACCCCGTGCTTGCCGGTGAGGTTCGCGAGCGGGTCGGCGTGCCGGAAGGGGATGAACCCGTAGGTGACCGACCCGTACGCCTCGCGGATGAAGTGGCAGTCGCTGAAGCCGTACGCGAGCGTCGGGATCAGCTGCGCCTCGGGGTCGTGGTCGTGCAGGAACGCCTCGATCGCCTCGCGGAGCGGCGACTGCGTGGGCGACGTCAGGCCGCCCTGCGGCTCGCCGAGCTCGAGGTCGTAGTCGTCCTCTCCGAGCACGGAGCGGATCTCCGCCTCGAGCGTCTCCTTCGTCGTACCGGGAAGGACCGCGCACTGGAGGGTCACGGTCGCCTCCTCGGGCACCACGTTGGCCGGGCCGGGCGCCTCGATCACGGTGGGCGGGATCACGTTCCGGACGAGCGCGCCGACGATGCGGTCGAGGGCGGGATTCGCCGCGCGGGCCGTCGCGACACGCGTGGCCGGGTCGGCGGGCTCGGGGGCGAGGTGGTCGAGCAGCGGCTCGAGCTCCGGCGGGATGCGCGGCTCCGGCTCGTACTCCTCCAGGCGGGTCAGCATCCGGGCCAGCCGGAAGGCGGCGCTCGAGCCGTTGCCCGGCAGCGAGGCGTCCGCGGCGCGCCCGCGGACGGTGAGCGTCGCCGACGCCGTGGCCTTCACGCCGTGGTCGAGCAGGTAGAGCGGCCCTTGCGGCGTCGCGAAGCGCTCGCCGGCGCCCTCGCCGACGACGAAGTCGGGGCAGAGGTCCGGGCGCTCCTCCACGAGGAAGGGCGTGCCGACCCCGGCCTCGCCGACCTCCTCGTCGGCCGCGAGGAGCAGCATCAGGTCGCCGTTCGGCACGAAGCCCTCGCGCGCCAGCGTCGCCAGCGCCACCGCCGTCGCCGCGACCTGGCACTTCATGTCGACGGTGCCGCGGCCCCAGATCGCGCCGTCGCGCTCGACGCCGGCGAACGGCTCGACCGCCCAGTCGCCGCGGCGAGCCTGGACGACGTCGAGGTGCCCGAGGAAGGCGAGCGAAGGGCCCCCGCCGCGTCCCGGCAGCCGGGCCAGGAGGTTCGTCCGCTCGGGATCCTTGGCGACCCGTTCGCAGCGGATGCCGAACGGGGTGAGGTAGTCCTCGAGGATCGCCGCAGCCTGCGTCTCGCGTCCCGGCGGGTTGGACGTGTCGCAGGCGACGAGCCGGCGCAGGAGCGTCGTCACCTCGTCCCTCATGTCGGGCATGGGCTCACGCATCGAGGGCGGAGGCCTCCGTCTGCTCCACGAGCCAGCGCGTCAGCCCGACCGGCCCCTCACGCTCGTGGACGTAGCGCTGCCGCTCGCAGCCGTTGCCGGCGAGCAGCGAGCGCGCGTCGTGCAGTTGCCCCTCCGACCCGAAGCGTGCGGCGTACGGCTCGAGCTCGTCGACCAGGCGGCTCAGGCGCTCCCGCGTGGGCACGGGCTCGCCGGTGTCGAGGTCGACGAGCCAGCCGCGGACTCCGTAGCGGTGGCCGCGCCACGCGTTCTCGGCGATCCAGTGCGTCTCGTGCACCGGAAGGTGCTCGCCGGCGTCGAAGCGCTCGCTGATGAACGCGACGAGCGCCTGGATCAGGGCCACGATCGCCGTCGCGTCCTCGAGGCGCGTCTGGGTGTCCGCGACTCGGATCTCGATCGTGCCGTGCACCGGGTGCGGGCGCAGCTCCCACCAGAAGTGGCTGGCGTCGGGGAAGAGCCCGCCGCGCTGGCCCCACTCGACGTAGCGGACGAGATCCGCCCACGTCTCGAAGGCCGGCGGCACGCCCGACCGCGGGCACAGCTCGTTCAGCTTCGGGCGGATCGAGCACATCCCGCTGTCGACGCCCTCGAAGAAGGGCGAGTTCGCGCCCAGGGCCGCCAGCTCCGGCAGGTACGAGCGAAGCCTGTTGTAGACCGCGAGCGCGCGGTCGGCGCCCGGGACGGCGACGTGCACGTGCAGCCCGCACATCAGGCTGCGGGTGACCGTCCAGACGTACTCGTCCGCGATCTGCCGGTAGCGCAGCGCCTCCGTGATCTCGCCGTGCCGCGTCGAGAACGGGTGCGTGCCGCTGCCGAGCAGCCGGACGTCGCCGCCGATGCGCTCGATCAGGTGCCGCCGCGCGTGCCCGAGCTCCCGGCAGGCGTCCGCGGCCGACGCGCAGACCGGCGTGACGATCTCCAGCTGAGCCGAGCGCAGCTCCCGCGTGTAGCGCGCGTCGCGGTCGACGAGCGCCAGCACACGGTCGACCGCGGGTGCCAGGTCGAACGAGACCGGGTCGACCAGCATCAGCTCTTCCTCGACGCCGATGGTGTAGGAGAGCGTGTGGTCGAACGCCGTCTGGCAGCGCGCGAGCGTCAGCGCCGGCTTCCGCTCCCAGGCCGGCAACGGGGCGAGGGCGTGCACTTCGAGTCGCTGGTACAGCGCCACGCTTCCCCCTACTCCGCGACGACGCGGATCGTCTCGAGCTGCGAGTCGGCGACGTCGGTGACGTTCATCCCCATCGCGACGCCTGCGCGCAGGTACTCGACGAGGGGCTCCGTAACCCGCTCTCCCGGCACCAGCACGGGCACGCCCGGTGGGTACGGCGTCACCTTCTCCGCCACGATCCGCCCCACGGCCTCGTCCAGGCCCACATGCTCCGCCGGCGCGAAGTAGGCGTCGCGCGGCCGCATGACCAGCTCCGTCTGCAGCTCCGACGACCGCGGCATCCCCGGCTGGCGGGCCTCGGCCGAGCCGCGTGCAGCCAGCGCCTCGAGCGCGGCGACGAGCCGCTCGACGGAGCGCTCGTCGTCGGCGAGCGTGACGACCGCCAGCACGCGCCGGTGGTCGGCGAGCTCGACGAGCACCCTGTGCTCCGTCCGCAGCCAGTCGCAGGCGTCGTAACCGCTCATGCCGAGCGCCGACACGTCGACCACGAGCTTCGTCTCGTCGAGGTCGTAGGCGCCGCGGCGTCCGACGACCTCGCGGCCGAGCAGCGACAGTCCGGGAATCGCGGCCACCTCCTCGCGGGCCCGCCGGGCGAGCGCGAGCGTGCGGCCCAGCATCTCCTCGCCGCGCAGCGCGAGCGCGCGGCGAGTCGCGTCCATCGAGCCGAGGATCAGCGAGGAGACGCTGCTGGTCTCGACCAGGCCGATGCGGTAGTCGACGATCGTGGGGTCGACGAGATCCCCCTGGACCGAGAGGATCGACGCCTGCTGCAGGCCGGCGAGGCTCTTGTGGAAGCTGCCGATCGCGATGTCGGCGCCCGAGGCCAGGGCTCCCGCCGGCAGGTCCGGATGGAAGGGGAAGTGCCCGCCCCAGGCGTCGTCGGCGACGAGCGGCACGCCGTGCTCGTGGCACGCGTCCGCGATCGCTGCGAGGTCGGTGGCGACGCCGTAGTAGGTCGGGCTCACCACGACGACGCCGCGCGCGTCGGGATGCTCTTCGAGCGCGCGCGCCACGTCCTCCGGGTCCACGCCGTGGCTCAGGTCGAGCTGGTCGTCGAAGCCGGGCGCGACGAAGATGGGCCGGATGCCGCCGACGATCAACCCCGAAGGGATCGACTTGTGCGCGTTTCGCGCGACGATCAGCTTCTCGCCCGGACCGGCCACCGCGGTGATCGCGCACTGCACGCTCAGCGTGCTGCCGTCGACCAGGTAGTAGCAGTGGTCGGCGCCGAGCAGCTCGGCGGCCAGGTTCTGCGCCCGCACCTGCAGCTCGAGCGACTCGTGGATGTCGTCGAGCCCGTTCAGCAGCCCGATGTCGTGCCGGAAGGTGTCGCGGCCGATCGCATCCAGCATCTCCGAGTCGAGCGCCCATCCCTGCTTGTGCGCCGGGATGACGAACGGCGCCACGTCGTCCTCCAGGTACTTCCGCATGGCGTCGACGAGCGGCGCCTCGCTCTGGTCCATGCGCTCCTCGGCGCCCACGAGCGACCTCAGCCTGTCGACTGCCATAACCCCTCCCCGCCTGCGCCTCGGTTGCTCCCCGCGGCAGCTCGCGCGCGGTACTACGTCATGCACACGATTGAAAGCAATAAACGGAGGAGCCGGGCGACCTTCCCCCCGGCAGCCGCTCCCGTACTTTCGTAAGATCGGCGCCGCCCGCGGTCGGTCCGCGGCCCGGGTAGCCCAAGGGGGGATAGATGAGGAAGCTCGTATTGCTCCTGGCGCTCGTCTGCGCCGGGACGGCGCTCGCCCTGACCGGCGGCGCCGGGACGCACGTTCCGACCGCACAGGGCTTCGATCCGTCGAAGATGACGGACGAGCAAGAGGCGATCGTCTCCGGCACGGGCGCCGAGGAGCTCGGACTCCTTGACGAGCACGGCACCTCGCAGCAGCCCACGCAGTACTTCCCGCGCGGCAGCGACTCGTGCCCCGCCAACCTCTCGTCGAACATCAAGGTCAACCAGAACTGCCTCAACCTGAGCGACCCCGATCTCCAGGGCCGCGGCCAGGCGCAGAACGAGACCTCGATCGCGATCGACCCTGGCAACACGAACCACCTCCTCGCGTCGTACAACGACTACCGGCGGGGCGACGGCAACTGCGGCGCCTCGTACAGCCTCGACAAGGGGCGGACGTGGAACGACACGACCATCCCGACGAGCTTCACGCGGGGTCGCGTGGAGAACGTGGCCGACTTCGGCGCCGCCCGCGAGTACTGGGGCGGCGGGGGCGACACCTCCGTGGCGTACGACTCGAAGGGCAACGCCTACATCAGCTGCCAGGTGTTCAACCGCGGCCGCCCGACCTCGAGCAGCGCGGACACCTCCAGCGCGCTGCTCGTGTACCGGTCGACGAAAAACGCCGGCGCGTCCTGGAACTTCCCGGGGCGCTACGTCCGCGCCAGCAACGACACCGCGGGCGAGGGCGTCTCGCCGTTCCTCGACAAGCAGCTCATGACGGTCGACAACAACTCGACCGCGTGCCCCTCGTCGCAGACGGCCGTGACGCCCGGCAGCTCGTGCACGCCGTTCCAGGACCGCATCTACGTCAGCTGGACGGAGTTCGCGGTCGACGGCTCGGCGTACATCTACGAGGCGTACTCGGCCGACTACGGCGAGCACTTCTCGCCGCCGCACCTCGTGAGCGGGAACACGCCGCTGTGCGACAACACCTACGGCGCCGGCACGCCCTTCGGGAACTGCAACGAGAACCAGTTCTCGCAGCCGTTCGTTGGCCCCGACGGAACGCTGTACATCGTCTGGAACAACTTCAACAACCGCGAGACGGAGGCCGGCAACGACAACAGGAACCAGATCCTGCTGTCGAAGTCCGTCGACGGCGGCAACACCTTCTCCACGCCGATCAAGGTCTCCGACTACTACGACCTTCCCGACTGCGCAACCTACCAGGGCGGCCAGGACGCCGGCCGCGCCTGCGTGCCCGAGAAGGGGACGACCGCGAAGTCCGTCTTCCGCGCGACGAACTACGCCTCGGGCGCCGTCAACCCGACCAACCCGGCGCAGGTCGTCGTGACGTTCGGCTCGTACATCAACAGGCACTCGAACGAGGCGAACGGCTGCACCCCCACCGGCATCAACCCCGCGACCGGTCAGGATCTCTACACGGGCGTCA
>JBBWZD010000049.1:0-26516 GCA_039648875.1 Actinomycetota bacterium | reverse complement strand
GTCCTCTGCGCCGCCTGGATCGGCTTCGGCCTGGGGCACCTCCTCCTGCTGCGGGAGATGGACGACGAGCCGCGGCTGCTCGCGTTCACCGTCGTGCTGACGGTCTGGGCCGCCGACACGTTCGCCTACTTCGCCGGCCGGCTGTTCGGGCGGCACAAGCTGGCGCCGACGCTCTCCCCCGGGAAGACCTGGGAGGGCTTCGTCGTCGGCTCCCTCGTGGGCATCTTCGTCGCGTTCGTCGCGCTGTACGACACGCGCGACACGTACCTGCGGATCTGGCAGGCCCTGCTGCTCGGCCTCGTCGTCGTGCTCGCAGCCGCGGCCGGCGACCTGTTCGAGTCGATGTTGAAGCGGGACATGGCCGTCAAGGACACGGGCCGCCTGCTGGGCGGGCACGGCGGCATCCTCGACCGGGTCGACGCGCTGCTCTTCGCCGGCATCGCGGCCTTCTACCTCGTGCTCGGCTTCGGCCACGCCTGAGCCGGCCTCGGCTCGCACCTGCGCGCCTACACTGGCTCGTGTGAAGCGCGTGGCCCTCCTCGGCGCCACCGGCTCCATCGGTCGCCAGGCGCTCGAGATCGTCGCGGCGCACCCGGAGCTCGAGCTCTGCGCGGCCGCCTCCGGCTCCTCGCCGCTCGACGGCGTGGAGGCGCCGCTCAAGCAGGTCGGCGGCGACCTGACGGAGCTGCTCGAGCGCGCCGAGCCGGACGTCGTGCTGAACGCCGTCGTCGGGTTCGCGGGCATCCACGCGACCCTCTGGACGCTCGAGCGCGGGATCGACCTGGCGCTCGCGAACAAGGAGTCGCTCGTTGCGGGCGGCGACCTGGCCCTCTCCGCCGGGCGGCGCGGGGGCTGTCGCATCCTGCCCGTGGACAGCGAGCACTCGGCGTTGTTCCAGTGCCTCGCGGGCACGTCCCGAGACCAGGTCGCGAGCCTTGTCCTGACGGGCTCAGGCGGCCCCTTCAGAGGCCGCAGCCGCGAGGAGCTGGTCGACGTGACGCCCGACGAGGCGCTCGCCCATCCGACCTGGCGGATGGGGCCCAAGATCACCGTCGACTCGGCGACGCTGGCGAACAAGGGCCTGGAGGTGATCGAGGCGCACTTCCTGTTCGGGATCCCGTACGAGCGGATCGAGGTCGTGCTCCAGCCGACGTCGGTCGTGCACTCGCTCGTGCGCTTCCGCGACGGCGCCGCACTCGCCCACCTCGGCTATCCCGACATGCGCGTGCCGATCTCGTACGCGCTCACCTACCCCGAGCGTGCGGCGACGCCGCTGCCGCCGCTGGACCTGACGTCGCTGACGCTCGAGTTCGAGGCCCCCGACAGCACGACCTTCCCGCTGCTCGCGCTCGCGCGCGAGGCGGGTCTCCGCGGCGGCACGTACCCCTGCGCGCTCAACGCCGCGAACGAGGTGGCCGTCGCCGCCTTCCTCGACCACCGGCTGGGGTTCCTCGACATCGCCGAGGTCGTGGCGGACACGCTGGCCCGCGCGGACGGAGCGCCGGCGCGCGACGTCGCCGATCTCCTCGCGGCCGACCGCGAGGCGCGCAGGCTCGCGGAGCAGGGACTGCCGGTCGCGTGATCTGGCTCGTCGTCGTCGTCGGCCTGATGCTGCTCGTGTTCCTGCACGAGCTCGGGCACTTCAGCGTGGCGCTCGTGGTCGGGATGCGGCCACGGAGCTTCTACATCGGGTTCCCGCCGGCCGTGGTGAGGGTGCGCCGCAAGGGGATCGAGTACGGCATCGGCGCGATCCCGCTGGGCGGGTTCGTGCGCATCCCGGGCATGCACCGGCCCGCGGGCGCGGACGTGGCGGCGTTCATGAGCCCGGCGCTGCGGGAGGAGCCGGGCCTCGCGCCGGCCGTGCAGCGTGTGCGGCGCGCGCTCGAGGCCGAGGACTTCGCCGCGGCGCGAGAGGCGCTCCCGGAGCTGCGGGACGAGCTCGACGGCGTGCGGCTCTCCCGTCGTGCCCGCCGCTCCGCGAACCGGGCGCTGCGCGAGGTGGACGAGGGGACCGGGGAGGATGCGTACTGGCGTCAGGTGACGTGGAAGCGGGTCGCCGTGATCGCGGCCGGGCCGCTCATGAACATCCTCGTCGCCTTCGTGCTCTTCTTCGCCGTCCTTGCCACCGGCGCCCCCACCGGGAATCCCACCGCGACCGTCGCCGAGGTGCGGGCGGGCACGCCCGCCGCGCACGCGGGCCTGCAGGCCGGCGACCGCGTCGTCGCCGTCGACGGCCGTAGCGCGCGCACGTTCGACGCCGTCTCGAGCCGCGTCAGGGCGAGCCACGGGCGTCCGATCACCGTCACCGTCGTCCGCGCCGGCCGCCGGCTCACCCTCGGCCCGCGGCGCACGATCCGCGCCGCCGCCGGCTACTACATCTGGGGCTTCTCTCCGGGCGTGGAGTCGGTCTCGCATCCTGCCGGGGCGAGCGCGGGCCTGGCCGCGCGCGAGTGCTGGAACGTCCTCTCCGGCACCGTTACGGCCTTCGGGGGGCTGTTCCACGCGCGGGAGCGCGCGCAGGTCTCGGGCCCCGTCGGCATCGTCCGCCAGTCCGCGGTCGCGCTTCGGTTGGGCGTCAACTACTACCTCGACATCCTCGGGCTGATCAGCATGTCGCTCGCGATCCTCAACCTGCTCCCGCTCCTGCCGCTGGACGGCGGGCACATCCTCTTCTCGCTCGTCGAGGCGGTGCGTCGGCGGGCGCTCGCACGCGAGGTGTACGAGCGGGTGTCGGTGCTGGGCCTGATGCTGATCGGGCTCATCTGGATCATCGCCCTCTCGAACGACTTCGGCGGCTCTGCGCCCCGCTGAGCTCAGCGTCCGCTGAGCCTGCTGGGGCGGCAGACGGTGGGGCTAGACTGAATCGCGGTGGCCAGCGAGCGGCAGATCTCCGTCGGCGACGTCAAGATCGGCGGCGGCGCGCCTGTCGTCGTGCAGTCGATGACCCTGACGAAGACGCACGACGTCGAGGCGACGACGGCGCAGATCGCCGCGCTCGCCTCCGCCGGCTGCGAGGTCGTGCGCGTCGCGGTGCCGAAGCTCGAGGACGCCGAGGCGCTGCCGCGCATCGTCCGCCTCTCGCCGCTGCCGGTCATCGCCGACATCCACTTCAACGCGAGCCTCGCGCTGAGGGCAATCGAGGCCGGCGTCGCCGCCGTCCGCATCAACCCGGGCAACATCGGCGGCCCGGACAAGGTGGCGCTGGTCGTCGAGGCCGCGAGGAGGGCGCGCATCCCGATGCGCATCGGCGCCAACTCCGGCTCGCTGCCGAAGCACCTCGCGGGGCTCGCCCAGCACGACCAGGCGGAGGCGCTGGTCGAGGCGGCGCTCGAGGAGGTTCGGCTGCTCGAGCAGCTCCGCTTCCACGACTTCAAGATCTCCGTGAAGTCGAGCCACGTGCCGACCATGATCCGCGCGTACCGGATGCTCTCGGACCGCGTGCCGTACCCGCTGCACCTCGGCGTCACGGAGGCCGGCACGCCGTTCTCGGGCTCGATCAAGTCCGCCGTGGGCATGGGAGCCCTCCTCGCGGACGGGATCGGCGACACGCTGCGGGTCTCGCTCACGGCCGACCCGGTCGAGGAGGTCGAGACCGCCTACGAGATTCTGAAGGCACTCGGCCTGCGCGAGCGCGGCCCGGTGATGATCGCGTGCCCGAGCTGCGGCCGCGACAACGTGGGCGTCCAGACGCTCGCGGAGAAGGTCGAGGAGCGCCTCCGCAACTACCCGCAGCACTTCGAGGTCGCCGTCCTCGGCTGCGCCGTCAACGGCCCCGGCGAGGCAGGGGACGCCGACTTCGGCATCGCGGGGGGCCGCGACGTCGGCTTCGTCTACGCACACGGGCGGGTGCTCAAGAAAGTGTCCTCGGACATCCTGATCGACGAGCTCTTCTTCGAGATCGACCGTTGGATCGCGGACGGGATGCCGCGGCCGAAGCGGCTGAAGATGGCGAAGCCGGCCGCGCTGGCGATGGCCGAGGCCTCGCTGATCCCGCTTCAATAGTCTGCCCGGACAACGCATGATCGCCCGGGCCTCACAGCTCTTCCTGCCGACGCTGCGCGACGACCCCGCCGACGCGGAGGCGGCCTCGCACAGGCTGCTCGTGCGCGGCGGCTTCATCCGCCAGGTCAGCGCGGGCCTGTGGACGTTCCTGCCGCTCGGCTGGCGCGTCGAGCGCAAGATCGAGCAGATCGTCCGCGAGGAGATGGATGCCATCGGCGCGCAGGAGATGTCGGCGCCGGTGCTGACGCCCGCGGAGCTGTGGGAGCGGACCGGCCGGTACGGCATCCCGGAGGTCTTCAAGCTCGCCGATCGCGGCGGGCGCCCCTACGTGCTGCCGCTCTCGCACGAGGAGACCTTCACCTTCCACGCCGCCGAGCTGCAGTCGTACAGGCAGCTCCCGCAGTCGTGGTACCACTTCCAGACCAAGGACCGGGACGAGCCGCGGCCGAAGGCGGGGCTCCTGCGGGTGCGCGAGTTCGTGATGAAGGACTCGTATTCCTTCGACCGGGACGAGGCGGGGCTCGACGAGACCTACGAGAGGCACGGCGCCGCCTACGCGCGGATGTTCCACCGCTGCGGCCTCGAGTTCTACCGGGTGCAGGCCGAGTCCGGACTGATGGGGGGCACCGAGAGCGAGGACTTCCTCGCGCCGGCGGGCGCGGGGGAGAACATGCTCGTCACCTGCGAGAACGACGACTACGCGGCGGACATGGACGCGGCGCAGGGCGTCCCGCGCGCTCCCGCCTTTCCCGCCGGCCTCGCCGCGCCCGCCGAGGTCGATACCCCCGGCGTCACCACGATCGACGCGCTGGCCGAGCTCCTCGGCATCGACCCGGCCGCGACATCGAAGGCGATGCCGGTGGTGCGGTCCGGCGGCGGGCTCGTCCTCGCGCTCGTCCGCGGCGACGACCGGCTGGCGGAGGAGAAGCTGATGAGCGCGCTGCGGAGCGACTTCCGCCCGGCGGCGGAGGACGAGATCCGCGAGGCGTTCGGGGCCGGCGGCGGCTCGCTCGGCCCCGTCGGCTTCCGGGGGGAGATCGTGGCCGACCTCGCCCTGCGCGAGGGCCAGTTCGTCGCCGGAGCGAACCGCGACGGCGTCCATCTCCGCGGCGTGGAAGCGCGCCGCGACTACGAGCCGGCGTTCGCCGACATCCGCGCGATCAGAGAAGGCGACGCCTGCCCCGCCTGCGGCGGCCGGCTCGTCGTGCAGACGGCCATCGAGCTCGGCCACATCTTCAAGCTCGGAACGGACTACTCGGTGCCGCTGGACGCCACCTTCCTGGACGAGGACGGGACGGAGAAACCGTTCATGATGGGCTGCTACGGCATCGGCACCGGCCGTGTGACGGCCGCGATCGTCGAGCAGCACCACGACGAGCGCGGAATCGTCTGGCCGCGGGCGGTGGCGCCGTACGACGTGCACGTGGTGGCGCTGCCGGGCGCCGAGGAGATCGCGGAGGAGGCGGCTCGGGCTCTCGACGCCGCGGGGCTGGAGGTGCTGCTGGACGACCGCGACGCCCGGGCCGGCGAGAAGTTCGCCGACGCCGACCTCATCGGCTGCCCGCTGCGGGTCACGGCGGGCAAGCGGAGCCTGGACGACGGCAAGGTCGACGTGCGGGATCGGGCCTCGGGCGACGAGGAGCGGTTAGACGTCGCCGCCCTCGGCAAGAAAGCGCTCTAGATGGCACGCCGGCGGCGCTTCAGCGAGGAGCCCTTCGGGCCGACGATCGAGGCCCTGATGAGCGAGTCCGGGGTCACGTACCGCGAGCTCGCCGCGCGCACGCGGCTCTCGGCCGGCTACCTGAACCACCTCGTGCACGGCAACCGGCCGGTGCCGTCGAACGAGGTCGTGCGGACGCTGGCCGAGGCGCTCGGCGTGGCGCCCGAGCACTTCCGCGAGTACCGGCTGCGCGTGATCACGGAGCGCCTCGAGGCCATGCCCGACCTGATCGACCGGCTGTACCGCCGCCTCGGCGAGTAGCCCGCTGCGCAACCCGGTGCGGCCGGGGCGCGTTCTAGAAACGTGGCTCCTCGCGCCGTCTGGACCGGCTCGATCAGCTTCGGGCTGGTGAACGTCCCCGTGCGCGTGTTCAGCGCGGTGCACGAGCACAAGCTGAGCTTCCACCTGGTGCACGCGAAGGACGACGGCCCGATCGGCTACCGCAAGATCTGCAAGCTCGAGGACCGGCCGGTGCCGCCCGAGGAGATCGTCAAGGCGTTCGAGTACGAGAAGGGCGAGCTCGTCCACATGAGCGACGACGACTTCGTCGCCGCGCGCGTCGAGGGCCAGCACGCGATCGAGCTCGAGCAGTTCGTCCCGTACGACGACATCGACCCGTCCTTCTTCGCGCACACGTACCTGGTCGGGCCGCAGGAGGGCGCCGAGCGCCCGTACGCACTGCTCGTGCGCGCGATGGAGGAGTCGGGGCTTGCCGGAATCGGCAAGTTCGTGCTGCGCAGCCGCCAGTACCTCGGCTGCCTGAGGATCCGGAACGGGCGCCTCACGCTCGAGCAGATGTACTTCGCAGACGAGGTCGACGCGCCGGAGTCGATCCTCCCGGACGAGCTGCCGAACGTCCCCAAGCGCGAGCTCGACATGGCGCTCGCCCTCGTCAGGAGCTTCTCGGACGACTGGAAGCCCGAGGCCTACCGGGACACCTACCGCGAGGCGCTGTGCGAGATCATCGCGCAGAAGCGGAAGGGGCACGAGGTGCACCGGGTCGCCGCGCCGGAGGAGGAGGGGCCGCCCGACCTGATGGACGCGCTGCGCCGGAGCCTGGAGCGCGTGCAGGGCGGCAGGCCGGCGAGCGGCAACGGCCGGAACGGCGGAGGCGGCGGGCCGACGAAGGGGGAGCTGCAGGAGCGGGCGCGGGAGCTCGGCATCCCCGGCCGCTCGAAGATGTCGAAGGAAGAGCTCGCGGAGGCGGTCGCAGGCTCGCGCTGAGGCGGGGTCGAGGGACGAGAGGAGGTTCACGGTGCCGAAGACGACATCAGGCGGGAAGGCCAAGAAGTCGGAGCTTCCCGACACGCTCAAGCGGTCGCCGGCGAAGGCGCAGCGCCAGTTCGCGAAGACGCACGATGCGGCTGCCGAGCAGTACGGCGAGGGGGAGCGCGCGCACCGGACGGCGTACGCGTCGCTCAAGCACAACTTCGAGAAGGTCGACGACCACTGGGAGCCGAAGGAAGAGGCCGGAGCGAGCGACCCGCGCTCGACCAGGTCGACGGCGGAGAAGCGGCAGGGCAAGGGTGAGACGTTCGGGGGCGTCGACCTCTACGGCAACTCGAAGCAGGAGCTGTACGACCGGGCCAGGAAGCTCGGCGTCGAGGGGCGCTCGACGATGTCGAAGCAAGAGCTCGCGCGGGCGATCGCGAAGAAGCAGTAGCCGCCGGCAGGCCCGCCTGTGCTCGCTCAGCCGTGCACGAGCACGGGCGTGCCGAGCGGCAGCGACCGCATGAGGTAGCGCAGGTCGGCTGCGGCTGCGTGGAGGCAGCCGGCCGAGACGGCCGCGCCGATGCCGTCGCCGCCGTGGATCGCGAGGCGCCAGTCCCGGTTGCGGCTCCAGCCGGCCGGCGGGTGCGGCTGGTGGCCCGAGAGCGCGAGGATGCAGCAGCCGTACACGCTTCCGTAGGCGGAGCCGGCGAGCTTGTCGGTGATCGAGAAGCGGCCGGTGGGCGTCGGAGAGCCGGCACGTCCGATCGCGACCGCGAAGCTGCGGAGCAGCCGCGTCCCCTCGTAGAGGCGGAGCCTCCGCTGCGAGAGGTCGACGTCGACCGAGCGCGGCGCGGGCGCCAGCGAGACCATCCCGACGTCGACCCAGCCGACCCGCCCGTTCGGCAGCGCCTCCGTCGTCACGCCGACCCAGCCGGGCCGCTGCGCCACGACTCCGAGGGTCCGCCGCGAGCCGAACATCGTGCGCGGGCCGACGGTCGCGACGACCGCGCCGCCGGGGGCGGAGTGGATCTGGAGGCGCGCGACGGTGGGCGCCGCGACGAGATAGGCGCCGGGCTCTGCCGCTGCGGCGCCCGTCGCGGCGGCCGCCAGGGCCGCCGCGGCGACTGCGGCGGCAAGGCAGCGGCGACGGCCGCCCGACGGCCGGGGGCCGGAGCCCCCGCCTGCCATCGGGACGGCGAGATTCGAACTCGCGACCTTCGGTCCCCCAGACCGACGCGCTAACCAGGCTGCGCCACGTCCCGCAGATCGAAGTGTAGACGTGGGAACGGGACTGGAGGCGGCCCGGCTCAGCGGCCGATCCTTCCGACAGGCCGGAACTGCCGGGACACGTGGATCCGGAAGTCCGGGTGGGCGGCGCGGATCGTCCGCAGCACCTCGGCGGCCTTCAGGGTGCAGTCCTGCTGCGATCCGGGGACGTAGAAGCTCGCCGTGTCGCCCTGCCCGGTGACGTCGAGCGCGCTCACGAGGAACGTCGGGGCGCCCGCCGGCGGCTGGTACACGTAGCCGTCGCCGCCGCTGCCGCCGCCGTAGACCGTGAGCGGCACGAAGGTTCCCAGGCAGACGCCGACGTACTGGACAAGCGTGTTGTCGACCTTCTCGACCTTGGTGACGCGCTTGCTCAACGCCCGGAACTGCGCCGGCGTGACGCTTTCGCCGGCCGCAAAGCCGGCGGAGCCGGTGATGGCGGCGACGGCCAGAACTGCCAACACGGTCTTCATGGATCGCTCTCCCTTCGAGAGATAGCCCGCCCCGACCCGGAGCCTGGTGCTGCACCTGCCCGAGGAGTGTCCCGTGCGACCCGGACGAATTCAAGTGCGGCCCCTGGCGCCGGGCGCTCGGCGGGCACCTTGAAGGACTGTCCAAAGAGGACGATAGTGAGAGCGTCGTCGTCCTCAGGGGGCCTGGTTGAGACACGCGCTACTCGTCCTGCTCGCTGCAGCAGCCGCCTGCTGCTCGGTCGCCGCGGCGGGCAGCGCCCCGGCGGGGGCCACGGCCCGGTGCAGGGACGGCACCTACAGCTACTCCCGCCACCATCGGGGCACCTGCTCGCATCACGGCGGCGTCGCCGTCTGGCTCGGCCGCTCGCCCGTCTCGACCGCGGCCGCCCCGCGCACGGCGATCGTCGCCGCGGGCAGGACGATGCTGCTGCTGCAGCGGACGAGGACGAGCGGCTGCAAGCTCGCCGCGCGCCCCGACCGCAGCTGCTCGCCCGGCGCCTACTACAGCGGCCTCACGAGGAAGGTGATCTGCTCGGCCGCGTTCCGAACGGGCGACTACCGGAACGTCCCGACGTCGGAGAAGCACGCGGTGGAGCAGGAGTACGGTCTCGCGCCGCGGTCGTACGGCTCGCAACTCGAGATCGACCACATCGTCTCGCTCGAGCTGGGCGGCTCGAACGACATCGCCAACCTCTTCCCGGAGAAGGCCGACGCGGCGCCGGGCTACCGCGTCAAGGACAAGCTGGAGAACAGGGTGCACGACATGGTGTGCGCCGGGCAGATCAGCCTGCGCAGCGCGCGTCGCGAGATCGCCTCGGACTGGGAGGCGCTGTACGTGCGCGTCTTCGGCACCCCGACCCGCGGCTAGAGACGAAGGGGCGCCGGCTCAGCCGGCGCCCCCGCGAACCTCGCTAGTAGACCGAGCGTCTGCCTGCGCCCCGGCTGAAGCTCCAGACGGCGCCCATGACGATCCCGGCGACCACGAGGATCGCTCCGATGACCATCAGGACCCAGCCGATGGCGGGCATCACGGTGAGCCAGAGCAGCACACCGATGATCAGCAATGCGATTCCAAGACCAACCATTTCCAACCTCCTTTGCGGAGTACGCAGTAGAAACGGCGCGAGAGGCCGCGCGGATACGGCGACGGGCGACGGTCAGCCGGCGGGCGCGACGACGACGTCGGCCGAGCAGCTCGCGACGAGCGCGCGAAGGGGCTGCTCGACGCCGCGAAGCTGGGGGTGAGAGAGGTCGATCTCGAGCGGCGGCCACCGCTCGAGCCCGAGCGAGGCCGCGCCCTCGTCCGACCCGATCGAGAGGAGCGCCTCGACGGTGAGCACGTCCCGCCGTCCCGCCTGGCGGCGTCCGACGCCGTCGAGCTCGCGCAGCTCCTCGAGCGGGTCGATGCGGACGTTCGAGTCGGAGCCGATGCAGAGGCCGACGGCGCGGTGCAGCAGGCGCTCGACGGGCAGGAAGCCGTCGCCGAGGTTCGCCTCGGTGGTGGGGCAGGCGCAGACGCGGGCGCCGGCCTGCCCGAGCAGGTCGAGCTCCCCTCCGTCCGCGTGTGTGGCGTGGACGACGGTCGTGCGGCGGCCGAGGCAGCCGCAGCGAAAGAGCAGCTCGATCGGCCGCATCCCGTGCTCGGCGAGGCATTCCTCGACCTCCCGCGGCTGCTCGTCGGCGTGGACGTGGAGCGGCAGCTCCTGCGCGGCGGCGTAGCGGCCGAGCTCCTCGAGCCACTCCGGCGGGCAGGCGCGGACGGAGTGGGGAGCGATGCCGACGCGAACGCCGCCCGCGCGCAGCTCCTCGAGCTGGCGCAGGTACTCGGTCACGGACGGCTGCCTGAACCTGTCGAGCCCGCCGCGCGCGTAGGCGGCGTACAGGAGCACGAGCTCGAGGCCGGCCTCCACGGCGGCGTCCGCGGCGGCCCGGGCCTCGGCGAGGCCGAGGTAGTGGAACTCGCCGACCGCGGTATAGCCGGCGGCCCGCATCTCGCGGTAGACGGCTGCGTACTCGCGCCGCACGCGCGCCGGCGTCTGGCCGCGGGCCAGCTCGAGCATCGTCTCCCGCCAGGCCCAGAAGTCACGCCCCTCCGCACGCCCCCGGAGCGCCCGCTGGAAGGCATGGCTGTGGGCGTTGACGAACCCCTGGAGCTTGAGCTTGTCCGCCACTTGCGTGAGGATACGCCGGTGCTGCGGCGCCTCTTGCTGGTCGCTCTCGCCTGGGCCTGCCTCGGCGTCCCCGCCGCGCACGCGGGGAGGGTCGCGATCTTCTACTACCCGTGGTACGGAACGCCCGGCCGCGACGGCGGCTGGCAGCACTGGAACCAGGGCGGCCACCTGCCGCCGGGCGACGTGTACTCCCGCTACTACCCGGCGGGGGGCCCGTACTCGAGCGACGACCCCCGGGTCGTCAGGCGCCAGATGGCGCAGATCGAGGCCGCGGGCGTCGACGAGGTGGTCATCTCCTGGTGGGGCCTCGGCTCGGTCGAGGACCGGCGGCTGCCGCTCGCGCTCGCCGCTGCGAGGCGCCACCACCTCCGGCCGGCGATCCACCTGGAGCCCTACGAGGGGCGGTCGCCCGCCAGCGTCCTGCTCGACCTCGAGTACGTGGCGGCTCTCGGCATCCGCGACGTCTACGTGTACGACCCCCGAGACTTCGCCGCCTCCGACTGGCTCGCGGTCCGTGCACAGGCGCCGGCGTCGCTGCGCGTGCTCGCGGGCACCCAGGATGTGAGCTTCGCTCGTGCAGGCAGCTTCGACGGCTTCTACACCTACGACTTCGTCGACTTCGGAGGCGACAAGTTCATCCGCCTCTGCGACGAGGCTCACGCGGCCGGCCTGCTGTGCGCGCCGAGCGTGGGGCCCGGCTACGACGGGCGCCGGGCCGGCGAGACCTCGGCCCCGAGCGGGCGGCGCAACGGCGTGCGCTACGACCACCTGTGGGCCGCGGCGATCGCCGCCGGCGCGGACGTCGTCACCGTCACGAGCTACAACGAGTGGGGCGAGGGGACGCAGATCGAGCCGGCGGCGCCGCGACGCGGCTACCGCACGTACGACGGCGCGTGGGGCCTGAGAGGCCGCGCGGCCCGGAAGGCCTACCTGGTGCGCACCGCGTACTGGGCCGGCCGCTTCCATAGCGTGCCCTGATCCGTCCGTAGAATCGTCCAGGATGGCGACGCGTGCGGTGCCGGCTCCCCTCGCCCAGCTGCCGAACGCCCTGACGCTCGGGCGGCTCGCGCTGATCCCGGCGTTCGTCGCGCTCATGGTCGCCGCCGGCGACTCGCACAGCTGGCCGGCCGGCATCGTCCTCGGCGTCGCCGGGGTCACCGACCAGATCGACGGCTTCCTGGCGCGCCTGTGGCACGTCGAGTCGCGCTTCGGACAGATCGCCGACCCGCTCGCCGACCGGCTGATGATCGATGCCGCCGTGATCCTGCTGGTCGCCTACGGCCGGCTGCCGTGGCCCGCGCTCGCCGTCATCGCGGCACGCGACCTGCTGCTGCTGGCGGGCTGGCGCGCGCTCGCGCCGCGCGGGGTCGACGTGGAGGTGAACCTCCTCGGCAAGGCGGCGACATGGGTGCTCTACGCGGGCATCGCGTTCCGCATCGTCACACACGACGCCACGAGCTGGCCGCTGTGGCTCTTCTGGATCGGCCTCGGCGCGGCCGTTCTCGCCGGCATGTTCTACGTCCGCGACGCCTGGAGAGAGATCCGCCGATGAAGGCCGTCGTGATGGCAGGCGGCGAGGGCACGCGCCTCCGCCCGCTGACGTCGAACCAGCCGAAGCCGATGGTTCCCATCGTCGGCAAGCCGTGCATGGAGCACATCCTCGAGCTGCTCGTGCGCCACGGCTTCGAGGACGTGATCGTCACCGTCGCCTTCCTGCCGCAGGCGATCCGGTCGTACTTCGGCAACGGGGACACGCTCGGGATCGAGCTCGGCTACTCCGTCGAGGAGTCCCCCCTCGGCACCGCGGGCTCGGTGCGGCTGGCCGCCGGGCGGCTCGACGACACGTTCCTCGTCATCTCCGGCGACGCGCTCTGCGACCTCGACCTCACCCGCCTCGTCGAGTTCCACCGCGAGAAGGGGGCCTCGGTCACCATCGGCCTCAAGTCGGTTCCCAATCCGCTCGAGTTCGGGATCGTCGTGACCGACGAGGAGGGGCGGATCGAGCGCTTCCTCGAGAAGCCGTCCTGGGGGCAGGTCTTCTCCGACACGATCAACACCGGCATCTACGTGCTGGAGCCGGAGGTGCTGCGGCACGTGCCGAGCGACCGCCCCTACGACTTCTCCAAGGAGCTCTTCCCGCTGCTGCTCGAGATGGGGCGCCCGCTGTACGGCTTCGTGCTCGACGGCTACTGGCAGGACATCGGCAACCTGGACCAGTACCGGCAAGCGAACTTCGATGCGCTCGACGAGAAGGTGAGGCTGAACGTCGCCGGCCTCGGGATCCGCGGCAACGTCTGGCTCGGCGAGGGGGTCGACCTGCACGACCTCGACGCGGTGGAGGGGCCCGTCTACATCGGCAACTACTGCCGCATCGCCCCCGGCGCCTCCGTCGGCCCGTACTCGGTGCTCTCGAACAGCGTCACGCTGCGCGAGCGCGCCCGCACCTCCCGCTCGATCGTCGACGCCTCGACGTACATCGGACGCAGCACCGTGGTCGAGGGCGCGATCGTGGGGCGCTCGTGCGACCTGCGGGCGCACGTGCGCCTGCACGAGGGCGTGGCGATCGGCGACGACGTGACGATCGGCGCCGAGAGCGTGATCATGCCCGGCGTCCGGATCTATCCGTACAAGGAGGTCGAGACCGGCGCCCAGATCTTCGAGAGCCTCATCTGGGAGTCGCGCGGCACCACGCGCGTGTTCGGGAAGAACGGCGTCTCCGGCCTCGTCAACGTGGATCTGACGCCGGACGTCGCGGTGCGGCTCGCCGCCGCGCTGGGCACGGCGCTGAAGCGCGGAGCACGGGTCGTGGCCTCGCGCGAGGGCTCGCCGGCCTGCAGGATGATCAAGCGCGCGATGATCTCGGGGCTCTCGTCCACCGGCGTCGACGTGGCCGACCTGCGCGTGATCCCGGCGGGGGTTGCGCGGCACCTCGTGAAGTCGGAGAGCTACGCGGCCGGCTTCCACGTCGGCATCAGCCCGGCCGATCCGGAGGCGATCCGGATCCAGTTCTTCGAGTCGCCCGGGATCGAGATGAGCGTCGCGATGCAGACCGAGGTCGAGAAGCACTTCACCCGCGGCGAGCTGCGGCGCGTCGCGGCGAACGAGGTGGGGACGATCTCGTACCCGGCGCGCGTGCGCGAGAGCTATGCCGCCGAGCTGCTGGCCACGCTGGATGTGGACGCGGTCCGGGCGCGCGGGTTCCGCATCGTCGTCGACTACGGCTTCTCCGCCTCCTCCTACCTGCTGCCGCTCGTGCTGGCGCCGCTCGGCGTGGAGGTGGTCGCGGCGCACGCCTTCCCCAGCGACGGCGAGACGGGCGGGACGGGCGACCTCGCGACGCTCGTCGGGCACACGAAGCGCCTCGTCCCCGCCGTCGGCGCCGACCTCGGGGCGGTGTTCGACCGCGCGGGCGAGCGGCTCTACCTCGTCGACGAGCAGGCGCACGAGATCCCCGTCGAGCAGACGCTGCTGCTCTACCTGCGACTGATCGGCTCCAACGGCCGCCGCGGGAAGCTCGCCTTCCCGGTCACCGTGACGAGCCAGGTCGACCGGCTCGTGGAGGGCTCGGCGCTCGAGGTCGTCCGCACCCCCGCGTCGCTGCAGGACCTGACGAAGGCCGCGGCGCAGGAGGGAGTGGTGTTCGCCGGGGCGCTCGGCGGCGGCTACGTCTTCCCGGAGTTCCTGCCGGGCTACGACGCGGTGGCGAGCCTCGCGAAGCTGCTCGAGTTGCTCGCGCCCGTCCGGCGGCCCATCTCCGAGCTGGTGGCCGACCTGCCGCGGCCGACGCTCGTCCACCGGCAGCTCGCCTGTCCCTGGGCGCTGAAGGGGCTCGTGATGCGGGTGCTCAACGAGCGGTTGTCGGGGCGCGACCTCGACCTGACGGACGGGATCAAGGTCTTCGACGAGCGCGGCTGGGCGCAGGTGCTGCCGGATCCCGACGAGCCGCTGCTGCACCTGTACGCGGAAGGCGAGTCGACCGAGCGCTCCGAGGAGCTGGCCGGGGAGCTCCGCGAGCTGGTCGAGGAGATCGAGCAGGGCGAGCCCGCCGCGGCGCGAACGTAGGACGGGAACGCCCGAACGCGGTAGACGGGAGCGCCCCGAAGGCTAAACTTCAACTTGACCCTTCGAGCGAAAGGCCGACGGTGGAACTGCTGCCCGATCTCGCAACCCTGTCCGACGAGGATCTGAAGCGCCTGATCGACGAATACACCCGCGAGGAGCAGGAGGTCTCGTACCGCCGGCGGATCCTGCACGGCAAGATCGACATCCTGCGGGCGGAGGTCGTCGCGCGCCTCCAGAAGACCGGGGGTCGCAGCGTGCTCGAGCACGTGGACGTCGACTCGCTGAGCGAGATCCTCGCCGGCAAGGCGGTCAAGCCGGCTCCATGAGCCACGTCTACTGCCCCGAGTGCGGCTTCCAGAATCCGGAGGCCTCGAACTACTGCTCGAAGTGCGGGGCGCTCCTGCACAACCAGGAGAGCGGCGAGACGACGCAGGCGTTCAGCCCGGCGGAGGGGGAGGAGCTGCTGGCCGCCCTCGACGACCTCGGGGTGCAGGGGCCGGCGCTCGTGGTGCGCTCGGGCGGCGGCCGCACGGGCGAGACGTTCTCGCCCGAGGGAGGGCGCGCGACGATCGGGCGCTCCCCGGATTGCGGGATCTTCCTCGACGACGTCACCGTGTCGCGGCGCCACGCGGTGCTCGTCGAGCTCGACGGCCGCTGGCACGTCCAGGACGAGGGGAGCCTGAACGGCACCTTCGTCAACCGCCGGCGCGTGGAGTCCGCCGAGCTGAGCGACGGCGACGAGCTCCAGGTCGGCAAGTACCGCCTCACCTTCCTGACCCGCTGATGGCGACGACCGAAGCCCCCACACGCGAGCGCCTGCTGACGATCGGCGCCGTCTGCCGGCGGCTCAAGCCCGAGTTCTCGGACATCTCGATCTCGAAGATCCGCTACCTCGAGGACCAGGGGCTGCTGACGCCGAAGCGCACGCAGGGCGGCTACCGGCTGTTCGGGGAGGACGACGTCGAGCGGCTGGAGACGATCCTGCGCCTCCAGCGGGACGAGTTCCTGCCGCTGCGGGTCATCCGCGAGGAGCTCGCCGCCGGCGCGTCGAAGGAGCGGCGGCGCAAGCGCAGCGGGCTCGAGGAGCAGGAGGAAGGCCTCGACGTCGGGGCGCTCTGCTCACGCGCCGGCATCAAGCCGGAGCGGGCGCGCGAGCTGGAGGAGTTCGGGCTGCTCGAGCCGCGCATCGACGGGGGCCAGCGCGTCTACTCCGAGGCCGACGCCGACATCGCGGCCGCCTGCGAGACGCTCTCGCGCTACGGCATCGCGCCCCGGCACCTCCGCGCCTTCCGGACGGCCGCCGACCGGGAGAGCGCGCTGCTCGACGCCGTCGTGGCGCCGGCGCTGCGCTCCAGGAACCCGGAGCGCCGCCGCGCCGGGGTCGAGGACCTCCAGGCGATGGCCGAGGCGGCCCAGGAGCTCTCGCAGCTCCTCTTCTCCCGCAACGCCCGCCGGCTCGCGGCGCAATGACGGCGATCGACCTCAGGAGCCGCGTGCGGGAGGTACCGGACTTCCCGGAGCCGGGGATCGGCTTCAAGGACATCTCGCCGCTGCTGCTCGATCCTGGGGCGCTTCGCCAGGCCGTATCCTCCCTCGCCGCCTGGAGCGCGGAGCGCGAGCCGGACCTCGTCCTCGGCGCCGAGGCGCGTGGCTTCCTGCTCGGGCCGGCGGTCGCCTGCGAGGTCGGCTGCGGGTTCGTGCCGGCGCGACGGCCCGGCAAGCTGCCGCCGGAGACGGTCGTCGCCCGCTACGTGCTCGAGTACGGCGAGAACGCGCTCGAGGTGAACGCCGACGCCATCCGGCGGGGCGCCCGCGTCGTCATCCACGACGACGTCCTCGCCACCGGCGGCACCGTCGAGGCGATCGCCGGACTGGTCGAGCAGCTCGGCGGCCGGGTCGTCGGCGTCAACTTCGTGCTGGAGCTCTCGTTCCTCGGCGGCCGCGAGCGGCTGGCCGGGTACGACCTGTTCTCGCTGGTCGCGTACGACTAGCCGCCCGGGCGGTCCGGTTTACCGTCCGTCGTGCCGATTACAACTTCGGCATGTACGACTCCCTGACCAGCCGGTACACGTTCGCGTGTCCGCGCCTCGGGGAGAGCCGCGTGTCGCTCTCCGCGTTTCGCACGCTGGAGCCGCTGCCCGGGACGGCGCACCCGATGGTGTACCGGGTCCGCTTCGCCTGCCCGTGCGGCGACGAGCACGACGGCCTCGTCAGCCACGACGAGCTCGACTGGGCGCCGCTCGGGCTCGACGGGAGGCTCTTCCTCAACCTGATGACGTCGCGGCTCGAGCCGGTCGCCTCGGAGCTCGGCGACCTCGCCGCCGTCCGGATCGAGGCCGGGGAGTGGCCCTGGAGCTTCTTCTGCTACCCCGAGGAGCGGCCGCGGCCGGTCGCTCCCTCCGCCTTCTCCCTCCTCGCGCCCGGCGACGGCTCGCTCGGGCTGGCGGTGCGCTGCCCGGCCTGCGGGCGGCTGTCCGTGAACCTGGTCTCGCAGCAGCACGTCGACCTGCCGTTCCACAACGACCGGGAGATCGGGGTGATCCCGCACGTCTTCGCGGA
Source organism: Actinomycetota bacterium (assembly GCA_039648875.1). GTDB lineage: Bacteria > Actinomycetota > Thermoleophilia > Gaiellales > Gaiellaceae > Palsa-739. The sequence goes on along the minus strand of JBBWZD010000049.1, from coordinate 9,051 downwards.
GGACGCGCGCGCGACGCTGGAGGAGTTCCGTGCCGAGCTGTGGTCGGCGAGCTTCGACGCCCGCCGGCTCTCGCTGGAATAGGTCGCGCACCCGCAGAGGCGGCTTTCCCGTTTCCCACTCGGATGCTTGGAAACCGGAATGGGGTGATGCGATGCGGTACGGACTCTATGACGCGACTCGCGGCCTGACGGTCGCGGCCGCCGCCGGCGTGGCGGGGCTGCTGCTCTGGGCGGCGACGCTCGTCGGCCAGACGAGCACGACGCGATTCTGGGAGGAGATGGGCATCGTGGCCGCAGCGGGCCTCGTGCTCTCCCTCGCGCACGTGCTCGGCGGCTGGACGAAGGGGCTCCGGCTGAGGTTCTCGCCCGGTACGTTCGCGCTCGGCTTCCTGCCGGTGCTCGTCTGCGTCGGCTGGGTGCTGATGGCGAGCCAGCCCGGCCGCGGCTGGCACGAGGGCACGATCGTCTCCTGGAGCAACGGTGCGGGCCTGATGGACGTGGTGCACAACCTCGCGCTCTGGCACGGCGTGCTCGCGTTCGGCTTCGGCGTCGTCCTCGGAATGGCGTTCGACGCCGTTCCCGTCGCGGCCCCGGTGGACGAGGTCGTGACCCGCGGCCGCGGCACGCCCGGTGCCGAGCCGGTTGACCGGCGCGCGGCCGACGAGCCCGTGACGGCGGAGCAGCGGGAGGTTCCGGCGGACGAGCGCATGCGGACGGCGCTCGTCGAGCGCGACCGCGAGCGGGCGGCCGCCGACGGGCGTGCGCCCGTCGAAGGGCGCGTGCCTACCGAGCGGACGCCGACGACGATGGACTAGGGGCTCGGGCCGCCGGTGCTCCCTGCCGGCGGCCCGAAGCCAATCCCTGCGCTCAGGGATCGTCCCTGCCGCCTTGCCGGCCCGATACAGAAGCCGCATGGGCATCCCGACGAGTCACGACCGCGCGAGGGGGCTGGACCTCCTCGCGGTGCATGCCGGGAGCCTCGGCTTCGAGCGTGCGACGGCCCGCCGGCGCCTTGACTTCGCGCTCGGCTGGGAGCTCGCGCAGAAGCTCGTCTTCGCCCTCTGCGCCGCCGGGCCGTTCAGGCTCGACGGCTACGGCGGCGCGAGTCAGCCGCTTGGGCGGTCCTCGCCGCGCACGCGGACGAACAGCCAGATTCCGGCGACGGCCAGTAGCGTGATCACGATCGCGAAGGCACCCGAGGAGCCGACCGCGAGCAGCCCGAAGTAGATGTAGACGCCGAGGCCGACCGCCCAGAGGAACGCGGTGACGCCGGGATCGATGCTAGGCGGCTGGAAGTGCACGGCGCCGATCCTAGTGAAAGCCGAACGGCGGCAGAAACGGACCGGCGCCCGTGAGGGCGCCGGTCAAGAGATTCGCCGAGTCGGCCGCGGTTTCGTCCACAGAACCGGTTGACTTTCCGCCTCAGCCCTTGCGGGCTTCCTCGTACGGCCTCTCGGCTCTGCTTCGTCCTACTCCCGCGCCGCGCTCGGCGCAGTTGGCAATCTAGGTGCCCCGCAACGCCGGCGCAAGACCTCTGGAAACGAAAATGTCGCATTTTGCGGATCTTGAATAATCAACATTTCCACAGCGGACCGTGCAGCCTGTGGAAAACGCCGCTTCAGTCGAACGGGGTGCGCAGGAGCGACGCGAGCGGCAGCCCGGTGGCCGGGTCGCGGTAGACCGCACGGTAGGTGACCGGCCGTACCGGCGGCGTGTCGGCACGCGAGAAGCTGCCGTCGGGCGAGAGTGGGAGGGTGGCGAGCAGCTCCGAGCGGCCGCTCGTCTCCCGCCAGAGCTCGACGCTGCCGCCGGTGGCGCCGGCGACGCGTCCGGACAGGTCGACGACCGTGCCGGCCGCGGCGGCAGCGAGCACGACCCGCGCGGCGGGCGGGGCGGGGGCGCGGTACCAGGCGAGCCCGGAGGGCTCGTCCAGGAGGTAGTGCCGGGCACCGGCGGCGTCGACCGCGTACCCCTCGAGCGCGGCCCCGAGCTCGAGCGCGCCGCCGCTCGCGTCGTAGACGACTCCGGCGAACACCGAGTGCGCCGGGTCGAGGTCGACGTAGTCGTCGGCCGCGACCTCGGGCCCCGTGGCCGCCAGGGCGAGAGAGACGAGGAAGCCGTGGTGGTCGAGGACGGTCGTGCGCTCGCCGTCGCCGTGCAGCGTGAGCAGGAGCTGGCTCTCCCCGGCGGACGGGAACAGCTCCGTCCAGGCGCTCCAGACGCCGCCGGCGCCTGCCGCCGCCCGGACGATGCCGGCGGGCGCGCCGAGGGTGCTGCCGTAGAGGAGCTGGCCGACCCAGTCGCGGTGGTCCTGCGTCCGGGACCACTCGATCGTCGCTCCGCCGTAGGCGGCGACCACGCGGACGGCGCCGCTCGGCAGCACGGCCGGCGCCGCGGAGGGCAGGACGTCGCTCGGCGGGAAGCCGCCGCGGGTGACGCGCTCGCCGAGCAGGCGGCCCCCGCGATCCTCGTGCACCAGGCGCAGCCAGGTGCGGCGCGAGGCGAGCTCGTAGGCGTAGGCGACCAGCGGGTGCCCGCTCCGGTCGAGCGCGAGCCCGCCGAAGCCGAGCAGGCCGCGGCGCGGCGCCGCGGCGACCTTGCGGACCCGCCACCTGCCGGCTCGTCGCTCGGCGAGGGCGAGCCAGCGGCCGCCGGCGTCCTCCGCCAGCACGGCGTCCGAGCCGTTCCGGCCGGCCGCCAGCCCCGCGAGCACCACCCGCCGGCCCGGCAGCTCGGCGAGGCGCGTAGATCTCCACGTGCCGTCGGCGCTCCGGCTCGCCACTCGGAGCGAGCCCTGCACGACGTATGCGACGAGCGGCGAGCCTCCCGGCGCGACCGCGAGCGCCGCGTCGGAGGCCCCGACCGAGCCCGGGACGATCTCCGCCTGCGCGAGAGCCGGGCCGAGCAGGGCGGAGGCGAGCGAGGCGACGAGGGCGGCGCGCTTCACCGCTTGACGATAGCCTGCACGCCCCTCGTGCTCCAACTCGACATAACACCCGTTACCGTGCATTGCCGAGAACGGACGGTCGCGACTTGCTTTCCACCTGCCGGGCGTGTTTGTGTCTCCCGGCCGTGTGGGTAGACGCCAGGGACAACGGACCAGGGAGACGACACATTGACGACGGTTGAGATCGAGTCGATCCTCAGGAACGAGGACCTCGCCGGGCTGCTGGAGGCCGCCGAGGTGACCGGGCAGCTACGCCACGCGGAGTTGCAGGAGATCCTGGAGCCGCTGGAGCTCGACCCGTTGGAGGCCGACGCGGTGTACATCGAGCTCGATCGCAGGGGCATCGAGCTGATCGAGGAGCCGGAGAAGGAAGCGGTCGCGCCCCCGCCCCCACCGCCCGCGGCGACGCAGCCGGTCGAGACGACCACCGACGCGCTCCAGCTTTTCCTGCGCGAGGCCGGGAGGCACGCGCTCCTCACGGCGGCGCAGGAGGTCGAGCTGGCGAAGAAGATCGAGCGCGGCGACATGCAGGCGAAGCAGCGCATGATCCAGTCGAACCTGCGCCTCGTCGTCTCGATCGCCAAGAACTACCGCAACCAGGGGCTCCCGTTCCTCGACCTGATCCAGGAGGGAACGCTCGGCCTGATCCGCGCCGTCGAGAAGTTCGACTGGCGGCGCGGCTACAAGTTCTCGACCTACGCGACCTGGTGGATCCGGCAGGCGGTCGCGCGCGCGCTCGCGGACAAGGCGCGCACGATCCGGATGCCGGTGCACATCGTCGAGCGGATGCAGAAGATGAACCGCTCCGAGCGCACGCTCTGGATGGAGCTGGGGCGCGAGCCGACGCTCGAGGAGATCGCGACGGAGGCCTCCCTGCCGCTCGAGCAGGCCAAGGAGGTTCGGGCCGCCGCGCGGGCCTCGGCGAGCCTCGACCAGCCCGTGGGCGAGCAGGACGACGCGGTCTTCGGCGACTTCGTGGCGGGCGACGAGCCACTGCCCGAGGAGAGCGTGGAGCTCTCGCTCCGCAGCCAGGCGCTCGCGACCGCGCTCCAAGCGCTGCCCGACCGCGAGCGGCACGTGCTCGTGCTGCGCTACGGGCTGATCGACGAGGAGCCGAAGACCCTCGAGGAGATCGGCCGGCGGCTCGGCCTCACGCGCGAGCGCGTGCGCCAGATCGAGCTGGAGTCCCTCCGCCGCCTCGCGGGGCTGCGCGAGATGCAGGTCGTCGCCGCCACGTAGCGACCTCCCGTCGGGCGGACGGACACTGAGCGAACGATGAAGAGGCGCTCGCCAGGTCCACGCATTCCTGACGCTGCCACAAAGCTCGCTTGATCAGGCGTTATCGACCAACGCTGGCGCAGCCGAACGGGCTTCGCCTGGACGTAGATTGATGTCGCCGTGTCGAGCTGGTACGACTCCTGGGCGGATCGATACGACGACGACCGGTCGACGGGCCTGGCTGCTGACGTGCCGTTCTACGTCGAGCTTGCCCGTGAGGCTGACGGGCTACTGGTCGAGCTTGCGGTTGGCACCGGGCGCGTTGCGATCCCGGTCGCTCAGGCAACTGGCAGGCGCGTGGTCGGGATCGACTCCTCTCCCGCGATGCTTGCGCGGGCGCGAGAGCGCGCGGTTGAGGCGGGAGTCGAGCTCGACCTACGCGAAGGAGATGTACGCGAGCTCGAGATCGAAGAACCGGCGGCCTTGATCTACTGCCCCGGCCGCTCTCTGCTGCATCTCCCCACGTGGGCGGATCGTCGCCGCTGCTTCGAGCGGGTCGCTGCATCACTTCGGCCCGACGGCCGCTTCGCCTGGAATGCGTTCGCCTTCGACCATCAGATCGCGTCCGCCATCGACGGCCAGCACGCCGACACGTCTCCGGGCTTGCCTGTGCCGCACACGATTCACTACAGCGCCGGCGACAACCGGGTTGACATCACCTTGGACGACGGTGGAACGGGTTCGCTCTGGTGGGCGACCAAGAATGAATGGCTGGGGCTGCTCGACGTCGCGGGCCTGCGGCTGGAAGCTCTCTATGGCGGATTCGCAGGCGAACCGCTCGACGACAACAGTCACGAGTACGTCTTCGTGGCCCGCCGCTGAGCGCACCGGCCTGAGTGCGCGTGGCGGGCAGCGTCAGGTGGATCCCGCACGCTGCGCACTCGGATGATCTCTCGCTGAGCGAGAGTCCTGCCCCAGTTCGAGAAGGTCGCTCGAAGCTACGTCTCGCCGGCCCGGCGACGTCTGCCTAGACTCTCGCGCCGTCGAATACTCTCGCCGCATGACGGTGGCGGTCGAGGTCGTCGTCGCGCATGACGAGCGCGGTGACGCGGAATCGCCAAGTCGCCGAGGCTGCGCTCCGCTCGTGGACAGCCGTGTTCACGCACGGCGATCTGCAGGTCGCCCACGTGTTCGTCGAGGTTGACGAGATCACCGGCGTGGTCGACTGGTCCAACGCGAGCCAAGGGGACCCCCTGTACGACCTCGCCAGCTTGACGCTCGGCCACGAGGAGAGCCTCGGCGACGTCGTCGCCGGCTACGGCACCGACGTCGACCTCGACGTGATCCGCGCCTGGTGGTCGTTACGAAGTCTGCTGGCGGTCCGCTGGTTGGTCGAGCATGGCTTCGACCGTTTTCGCCGGGTTGCGAGGTCGACGTGCTGAGACGCCGGATGTGCGATTAGCCTCAGGCGTCAGCGCGGCTCGCGGTGACACGAGCGGGGGAGGCGACGAAGTTGTCGCCTCCCCCACCACGGGCGCTAGGCGGGTGCCCTCGCGGCCATCGGCATACGCTCCTCGTGAGCGTCGGCCCGGAGGATCGGAGACGACGGCCTGAAGCCCTTGAAGGTGCAATAGAGGCCGAGGAAGAGTTCCCACAGGAACTCCGGGGCGGTCGCGACGCCTTGCAGCCCGCGCAGCGTGCTGCTCGGATGGTTCCCGCTGAACATGACTGCCGTGCCGGAGATGATGATGAGCGGCCCACCGACGAGGCCGAGCCATGCCGCCCGTCGCGGCACGAGCTCGGAGCGGTACATCAGGTAGCCGAGGATCAGCCCGTTCCCCCATCCGACGACCCAGCCCGGCCCGAGGAGGAACGTCCAGTCCTTCATCGCTGCGAGGGCGTAGGCGACCGTTGCCTCAGACGCACCCGCAACCTGTCGCCGCAACGTCACGATCCCGAGGACCGAGATGATGCCGACGAGGATGAACGCGCATTCGAAGATTCGCGCCGTCACGTAGCCGATCGCCAGTTCCTCGCTCTTTCGTCTGACGATCGGGACGATCACGACCGCGGTGCCGATGTTCGCAATGATGAGCAGCACCTCCAGCAGCGCGCCCAGGAAGATCCGGTTGTCGTGGCCGGCGCCTGCGATGTACTGCACGGGATCTCTGAGCGCCGGTTCGTAGAGGAACAACGCCGGAATCGACGTGACGAAGGTGATGAGGTAGAGCACGCCGAAAACGCGAGCCCTCTTCTGGTCTAGAGACATCTCGACCCCTTTCCGGGCGCCCGGCCTGCCTTGCACGCAGACCGAGCCCAAATGCTGCCGACGCCGATGGTGGAGACGGCGGTGCTGAGGCAACCATACGCTCCCTGCCTGACGCTCTTCCCCTGATGGGGCGTCGCCTGGTTGGCTCGGGACGCGGGCGCCTCGACGCGCGCGGGGAGCTACTGCCGCAGGTAGAGCTCGAGCCCGGGCGCGGCCATGCGGAGCTCCCGCAGGGCGCGCGACTCGAGCTGGCGCACCCGCTCGCGCGTGATGCCGAGCCCCTGCCCCACCTCCTCGAGCGTCTGCGGGCGCTCGCCGTTCAGGCCGAAGCGCAGCGTGAGCACGTGGCGCATACGCGGGTTCAGCCCTCCGAGCGCGCCGGCGACCTCGGCCGCGCGCAGCCGTCGCGCCGTCGTCTCGTCCGGCTGGTCGGAGTGCACGTCCTCGATCAGGTCGCCGTAGAGGCTCTCGCCGTCGCCGACGGGCGTCTCGAGGCTGACGGGGTCCTCGACCAGCTCCAGCAGGTCGCGGATCTTCTCCGGCGGCAAGCCGGACTCGTGCGCGAGCTCCTGCTCCGTCGGCTCCCGGTTCAACTTCTGGGCGAGGTAGCGCCGTGCGCGCAGCAGCCGGCGGACGCGGTCGGCCACGTGCACCGGTAGCCGGATCGTCCGCCCCTGGTCGGCGAGGGCGCGCGTGACGGACTGGCGGATCCACCAGGTCGCGTAGGTCGAGAGCTTGTAGCCCATCCGGTAGTCGAACTTCTCGACCGCGCGGATCAGGCCGGGTTGCCCTCCTGAATCAGGTCGAGCAGCGGCACGCCGCTGCTCGTGTAGTGGCGCGTGATCGACATCACGAGGCGGAGGTTCGACTCGATGAGCTGCCGCTTCGCCTGCTCGTCGCCGGCGTCCTTGCGCCGCGCGAGCTCGCGCTCCTCCTCGCGGGTCAGGAGCGGGCCGCCCCCGATCGAGCGCACGTATAGCTTCAGCGGATCCTGGGTCCGACTCGCGGCCTCGGCGGCGTCGGACGCTTCCGCAGCGGCTTCGGCGTCCTCGTCCGCTTCCGCCTCCAGGGCGTCGACGACGGGTTCCGCCTGCACGAGCTCGAGGGTGAGCTCGGGCTCGAGAGGCGGGAAGGCTACGCCGGGGAGCGGCCGCTGCTCCATGCCGAGGTTATCGACCTCCCTCGGGTGAGGCTTGAGCGCGGCGTCAACCCTCGAACGAGGGACGCGGGCGAGCGCGCCGAACGCTGATCTAACTTCCACCGGAGAGGATCGTCGGAGATAGATGGGACGGGGCGCCGAAAACGCCCGTCCGGGGGCCTGCCTAGCATCGGAGCACCATGTGCGGAATAGCCGGATATAGCCTCTCGCCGCGGAGCCGTCTCGACCGGACGCGCGCCGCCCAGTCGCTGCTCGCGGGAATCGCCGAGCGCGGCGCCGACGCGGTCGGCTACGCCTACCGCAGCCCCGGAGAGGCCTATCCCACGGTTCGGAAGCAGAGGACGCCGGCGAGCATGCTGCTCGAGCGCATTGCCGTGCCGGACGCCGCCGTGGAGCTGCTCGTCCACGTCCGCGACTACACCAAGGGCCACCCCTCGATCCCCTCGAACAACCATCCCGTGCGGCACGGGCCGGTCGTCGGGATCCACAACGGGATCATCCTCAACGACGACGAGCTGCTCGCGCCCCACGACTGCGCTCGCGCCGAGCCTCGCATGAGCGTCGACTCCGAGGCGATCTTCGCGCTCGCGGCGCACTCGGGCAACGAGCCGCGGTCGCTGGAGGCGCTGGCGGGCTCGATGGCGGCCGCGTGGCTCGACGAGCGCGAGCCGGGTACCGCGTTCGTGGCCCGCGGGGCGGGTCGCCCGCTCTGGCTCGGCACCGCCAGGCACGAGCTCTTCTTCGCGTCGACGCCGCAGGCCCTGTCGGTGGTCGAGCTGTACGCGGGCGTCCGTCTTCGCAAGCGCGAGCTGGAGCAGGGGACGTTCCTCGCCCTGCGCGACGGGCGGATCAGGCGCGAGGAGCGCTTCCGGCCCGACCTGAGCTATCGCGAGGCGGTCGCACTCCCGGCGGTGCGCGCCCCGGGGGAGCGGGCGACGTGCCTGCAGCAGCTGGCCGTGCTCTGCGCCGCCGCCTGAGTCAGAGAAGCCTCCCGTCCGAGCCGACGCGGACGCCCTGCTCGTCGAGGTGCTCCCGGACGAGGAACTGGAAGGTCGACCACGCGCCGCGCCGCGCGTCGAGCATCCGGTAGACCTGCCACTCCGTCAGCAGCGACTCGTCCGCCTTCCGCGCCTCGGCCCAGTCGGCGAATTTCGGTAGCCGGCCGAGGCGCCGCGCGAGCTGCCCTCCCTGCTCGACGGCCCGCTCGAGCCGCTCCTCCCCCACCGGCACGTCGAACCCCGCCTCGCGCAGCGCATTCGTGAGCGAGCCGAACGTGTGCCAGTACAGCGACTTCGAGGGGAGCCGCCCCTTGTGCTGGTCGATGTCGCGGGCGGTCGGCAGCCGTCCCAGCTCGTCCCCCAGCTCGCGCAGCAGGCCGAGCAGCTCCTCCCGCGTGGCGAAGCGGCGGGGCACGAGGCCGGCCGACCGCTTGGCGGCGTTCCACGAGCCGAAGTGCTC
>JBBWZD010000003.1:0-5145 GCA_039648875.1 Actinomycetota bacterium | reverse complement strand
CGAACGGCGGAGCCGCAGCTCGCGCTTGCCCTCGTCGAGATGCGCTACGAGACCGGGGCGCACGACATCTACCAGCTGCTCTACGCCCTGCGCGAGGAGGAGCTCGAGCTCGACGGCCTCGCCGAGCCGGCACTCGCCCGGGAGCTCGTGAGCGCGATGCGGTCGAGCCTGACGCTGCAGGGCGCGGAGGGAATCGTCGAGTTCCGGCCGATCGAGGGCTTCGCCGGCCTCGGCCGCGAGCTCATCCAGGCACGCTCCGTCGACGCCGAGCAGTCGAACTCGTCGGTGGTGTTCGACGACGAGCTGATCCTCAAGGTCTTCCGCCGCCTCGAGCCCGGCATCAACCCGGAGCTCGAGATGCTCCGGTTCCTGACCGAGCACGGCTATCCGCACGTCGCGGCCCTCGGCGGCTGGTACGCGTACTCGGGCGGGCCGCTCGGGGCGACCCTGGGGATCGTGCAGGAGTTCGTGCGCGGCGGCCTCGACGGCTGGGAGCTGGCGCTCCGTGAGCTCTCGTCGGCGCCGGAGGCGTTCCTCGGGCGGCTCGGCCGGCTCGGCGAGGTCACCGGCCGGATGCACAGCGCCCTCGCGTCCGAGCCGAACGACCCGGCCTTCTGCAGCGAGACGCCGAGCGTCGAGTCGCTCGGCCTGCTGACGGCGACCGTCGACGAGCAGATCGAGCGCGTGTTCTTCGACCTGCCGCAGGACGACGAGCGGCTCGCTCCGATCCTCGGCCGCGGCGAGGAGGTGCGGGAGCACCTGCGCCTGCTGACCCACGCCGGCGAGATCGGCAAGATCATCCGCGTCCACGGCGACTACCACCTGGGCCAGACCATGTGGGTCGAGGACGACTGGGTGATCCTCGACTTCGAGGGCGAGCCGGCGCGCTCGCTCACCGAGCGGCGCCGCAAGCGCTCGGCGCTCCGCGACGTCGCCGGGATGCTGCGCTCGTTCGCCTACGTCTCGAGCGCCGCCTCGCTCCTGCGCGGCGTCGAGCCGCCCGAGGGCTGGGAGGAGCAGGCGCGGACGCGGTTCCTCGACGGCTACCTCGGGACGGTCGACTCGTCGCTGCTGCCCTCGGGACAGCTCGCGATCGAGCGCCTCCTGGCCGTCTTCGAGCTCGAGAAGGCGGTCTACGAGCTCCGGTACGAGCTCGACAACCGGCCGGAGTGGGTCGGCATTCCCGTCGCGGGGATACTGCGGCTGATCGAGCAGGCCACCGCGACCCGATGATCGAGCTCGGAGCGAACCCGCACGCCATCCTCGGCGCCCACGAGGCCGACGGCGGGGTCGTCGTGCGCGCCTACCGGCCGGAGGCGCAGGCCGTGCGCGTGCAGCCGAAGGAGCCGGCGGTGCGGGCGGTCGAGGCCGACCTGAAGGACCCGTCGGGGCTCTGGGAGGCACTGCTGCCGAAGGCGAAGCTGCCGCTCGCCTACGAGCTCGAGGTCGACTACGCCGACGGCAACACGTTCACGCTGCGCGACCCGTACGCGTTCCTGCCGACGCTGGGAGAGCTCGACCTGCACCTCGTGACGGAGGGTCGCCACGAGGAGCTGTACGAGAAGCTCGGCGCCCACGTCCGCGAGATCGACGCCGTCGTCGGCACCGCCTTCGCCGTCTGGGCCCCGAATGCCCGCTCGATCGCGGTCGTCGGCGACTTCAACTCGTGGGACGGCCGCCTGCACCCGATGCGCTCTCTCGGCCCCTCGGGCATCTGGGAGCTGTTCGTGCCGGGGGTCGAGGAGGGGACGAAGTACAAGTTCGAGATCCGCACGCAGGACGGCCGCCTGCGGATCAAGGCCGACCCGATGGCGTTCGCCGCGGAGAAGCCGCCGAGCAACGCGTCGGTCGTGTGGCAGGCGAAGCACCGCTGGAGCGACGGCGAATGGCTCGAGCGGCGCCGGCAGGCCGAGCCGCTGGCGCGGCCCGTGTCGATCTACGAGGTTCACCTCGCCTCGTGGCGCCGGAACCCGGCCGAGGGGAACCGCTCGCTGACCTATCTCGAGCTGGCCGACGAGCTCGGCGACTACGTCTCCGACCTCGGCTTCACGCACGTCGAGCTGCTGCCGGTGATGGAGCATCCCTTCTCCGGCTCCTGGGGCTACCAGGTCACCGGCTACTTCGCGCCCACCGCGCGCTTCGGCACCCCCGACGACTTCCGCTGCTTCGTCGACCGGCTGCACGCGCGCGGCATCGGCGTGATCCTCGACTGGGTGCCGGCGCACTTCCCGCGCGACGACTGGGCGCTCGCCACCTTCGACGGCACGCACCTGTACGAGCACGCCGACCCGCGCCGGGGCGCGCATCCCGACTGGGGCACGCTCGTCTTCAACCTCGGCCGGCGGGAGGTGAGGAACTTCCTGCTCTCGAACGGCCTGTACTGGCTGCGGGAGCACCACGCGGACGGGATCCGCGTCGACGCCGTCGCGTCGATGCTCTACCTGGACTACTCGCGGAAGGCGGGCGAGTGGGTCCCGAACGAGTTCGGCGGCCGCGAGGACCTCGACGCGGTGCAGTTCCTGAAGGAGCTGAACGAGGCGCTCTACGCGGCGGAGCCGGGCGTGATCTCCGCCGCGGAGGAGTCGACGGCGTGGCCCGGCGTCTCGCGCCCGACGTACCTGGGCGGCCTCGGCTTCGGGTTCAAGTGGAACATGGGCTGGATGCACGACACCCTCTCGTACTTCCAGAAGGACCCCGTCTACCGGCGCTACCACCACCACACGCTGACGTTCTCGCTGATGTACGCGTTCAGCGAGAACTTCATCCTGCCGCTCTCGCACGACGAGGTCGTGCACGGCAAGCGCTCGCTGCTCGACAAGATGCCCGGCGACCGCTGGCAGAAGTTCGCCAACCTCCGCGCGCTCTACGCCTACATGTGGGCGCACCCCGGCAAGAAGCTCCTGTTCATGGGCTGCGAGCTGGGCGAGTGGAAGGAGTGGAACGAGGAGGGCTCGCTGCACTGGGACCTGCTCGAGCAGGCCGACCATCAGGGCGTGCACGCGCTCGTGCGCGACCTGAACCGCGTCTACCGCGACACGCCGGCGCTCTGGGAGGTGGACTTCGACGCCTCCGGCTTCCGCTGGCTCGAGGCCAACGACGCTGCCGACAACGTGCTCGCGTTCGCCCGGGTCGACGCGCGGGGCGAGCGGCCGCTCGTCTGCGTCCTCAACCTCTCGCCGCAGCCCCGCTACGACTACCGGGTCGGCATGCCCGTGTGCTGCCGCTGGCGCGAGGTCGTCAACACCGACTCTGCGTACTACGGCGGCTCCGGCGTCGGGAATCTCGGCGGCGTGGAGGCGGAGGCCGTGCCCTGGCACGACCAGCCCTTCTCCGCGCTCCTCGGGCTGCCGCCGCTAGGCGCCGTCTGGCTCGTGCCCGAGTCGCTGTGAGCTTCACGACTCGTCCCGAGCTGCGTGGCACCTTCGGCATGGTGGCCTCGACGCACTGGCTCGCGTCGGCGGCCGGGATGGCGGTGCTCGAGCAGGGCGGCAACGCGTTCGACGCGGCCGTGGCCGCCGGGTTCACGCTCCAGGTGGTCGAGCCGCATCTGAACGGCCCGGGCGGCGACCTGCCCGCGATCGTGTGGCCGGCGGCGCGCGGCGAGCCGGTGGTGCTGTGCGCGCAGGGGCCGGCGCCGCGTGCCGCGACGATCGAGCGCTACCGCGACGAGCTCGGGCTCGAGCTGGTGCCGGGCACGGGCCCGCTCGCGGCGGTCGTCCCGGGCGCCTTCGGGGGCTGGCTCGCGCTGCTGCGCGACTTCGGCACGCTGCCGCTGCGCGACGTGCTTCGCTTCGCGATCGGGTACGCCGAGGAGGGCTACCCGGTCCTGCCGCGCATCGCCGACGCGATCCGGAACGTGGAGCCGCTCTTCCGCGAGGACTGGAGTACCTCCGCCGCGCTCTACCTGCCCGTGCCGCCGGCGGGGTCGCTGCACCGCAACCCGCAGCTCGCCGCCACGTACCGGCGACTCGTGGACGAGGCCGAGGCGCGGGCGTCGTCCCGCGAGGAGCAGATCGAGGCGGCGCTGGAGGCGTGGTACGGCGGCTTCGTGGCGGAGTCGTTCCTCTCCTTCCAGGAGCACGAGTGGCTCGACAGCTCCGGCGAGCGCCACCGCGGACTGCTGGCCGAGGACGACCTGCGCGGCTGGCGCGCCGCCTACGAGCTGCCGCTCGAGGCGGACTACCACGGCCTCACCGTCCTCAAGGCCGGACCGTGGAGCCAGGCGCCGGTGTTCCTGCAGCAGCTGCGCCTGCTCGAGGGCTTCGACCTGCAGGCGATGGGGCACGCGAGCGAGCAGTACGTCCACACGGTGACGGAGTGCGCGAAGCTCGCGTTCGCCGATCGGGAGGCCTGGTACGGCGACCCCGCCTTCGTGGACGTGCCGCTCGACGACCTGCTGTCGCGCGCGTACGCCGACGAGCGGCGGGCGCTGGTGGGCGAGGAGTCGTCGGGGGAGCTGCGCCCCGGCTCGCCGGGCGGCCGCGAGCCGCGCCTCGCGGTGCCGGCCGAGGTGCTCGGGCTGGCCCCCGGCGTCGGCGAGCCGACGCGGGGCGACACGGTCCACCTCGACGTGGTCGACCGCTTCGGGAACATGGTCGCGGCGACGCCGAGCGGCGGCTGGCTCTGGGGCGCCGCCGTGATTCCGGAGCTCGGGTTCCCGCTCGGCACGCGCGCGCAGATGTTCTGGCTCGAGGAGGGCCTGCCGAACTCGCTCGAGCCGCGCAAGCGGCCGCGGACGACGCTCTCGCCGTCGCTCGCGCTCCGCGACGGCGAGCCGTACCTCGCGTTCGGCACGCCGGGCGGCGACCAGCAGGACCAGTGGACGCTGAACACGTTCCTCGCCCACGTGCACTTCGGACTCGACCTCCAGGCGGCGATCGACGCGCCGGGCTTCCACACGGAGGCGTTTCCGAGCTCCTTCTTCCCGCGCGAGACGAGGGTGCGCCACGTCGCCGTCGAGGCGCGGATCGGCGAGCAGACGATCGCCGGCCTGCGCGAGCGCGGCCACGAGGTCGAGGTCTCCGGCGACTGGACGCTCGGCCGCGTCAGCGCCGCGGCGCGCGAGCCCGACGGGACGCTCAAAGCCGCCGCGAACCCGCGCGGCATGCAGGGCTACGCGGTCGGCCGTTAGGCCGTGGGCTTCCG
>JBBWZD010000002.1:0-3026 GCA_039648875.1 Actinomycetota bacterium | reverse complement strand
ATGGCGGGCTGCGTTCCGCAGCGTCGTCGATTCGCAAGGAGGTGCCGCATGCCCAGGGAGCAGGGACGCAAGGTCGTCGCCACGAACCGGAAGGCGCGGCACGACTACACGATCGAGGACACCTACGAGGCCGGCCTCGTCCTGACCGGCACCGAGGTGAAGTCGCTGCGGCAGGGCCGCGCCTCCCTCGTCGACGGGTACGCCTACATCGACGGCGGCCAGGCCTACCTCGACGCCGTCCACATCCCCGAGTACAACCAGGGGACCTGGACCAACCACCCGCCGCGTCGCGTCCGGAAGCTGCTGCTCCACAAGCAGCAGATCCTGAAGCTGTACTCGCAGGTGCGGGAGGGCGGTTACACGCTGATCCCGCTGCAGCTCTACTTCTCCGACGGCAACGCGAAGGTCGAGCTCGCGCTCGCGAAGGGCAAGCGCGAGTACGACAAGCGGCAGACGCTGCGCGAGCGGCAGGACAAGCGCGAGGCGCAGCGCGCGATGTCGACCCGGCGGAACCTCGGCGATTGAGGGTCGCCCCCGACGATCCGCTCGCTCCGGACGTGCGGGCGCTGCTGGACGAGCACCTGGCCGACATGCGGCGGACCTCCCCGCCGGAGAGCGTCCATGCCCTCGATCCGCACGCGCTGGCCGCCGAGGGCATCCTGTTCCTCGCCGCCCGGGACGACGACGGGACCCTGCTCGGCTGCGGCGCGCTGAAGCGGCTGTCGGCGACGGAGGGGGAGCTGAAGTCGATGCGGACGGCGCTGAGCGCGCGGGGCCGCGGCGTCGCGTCCGCGGTGCTCGCGGGCGTGCTGGACGCCGCCCGGGCTGCGGGGATGACCCGCATCAGCCTCGAGACCGGGGCGGAGCCGTTCTTCGAGCCGGCCGTGCGGCTCTACCTCCGGAACGGCTTCACGCCGTGCGCGCCGTTCGCGGACTACACGCGCGACCCGAACAGCCGGTACCTGACCCTCGTGCTCTGAGGCCCTCGTCGGCGCTCTTCGGCAGGCCGGTGGAGCACCTGAGCAGGCTCTTCGCGCTTCAGCAGGCCCAGGAGGCGCCTGGAGGCCTGCCGAAGCGAGCACGGCCTGCCGAAGTGCTCGTCCTCGCAGGAACACGGCGTCGGTGATCGTCGTTACACTCGACGAGCCCTCCGGGGCACTACAACTCCACAGCGCGACAGTGGCTCGTGCTTCCGCCAGGGGATGATCGGTTTCGACATTGCCTGTTCAACGACGGGAAGCGGGCCGAGGATGCATGCTTATCTCGTTAACGATGCATGCAAACAATAGGTGCCAGTAAGTCTCGCACCGCGTTCGCTCTCGCTGCCTAAGCCAGAGTGACGCCGTTGGCCCGGGTGTCGCCTCCGACCCGGTAGCCGACGTCAGCTAGGGGGCTCGCTACGGACGTTCCGCCTTGGGGCGCCGTGGGACTTCAACCAGGGCTGGGCCTGTCGATCGCAATCCGTCTGCGGTAAGGATCGGGGCCGAGTAGAACGAGCACACGCAGACTGCGCCCGGAGAATACGTGGTTCCACAGCAGTGGACGGGGGTTCGATTCCCCCCATCTCCACGATGCATCGGGTCACTGTCGCGCTGATGGAGGAGACGCTCCGGAGCGATCGCCTAGCCTCGCGCGCATGACCGCCTCACCGGGGCAGCGAGCGGCGGAACTCGACGAGAAGGCCAAGCGACGGGCCTTCGCCGTGAGCATCGCCGTGGCCGTGCTGACGATCCTCGACCTCTCGAAGGTGAACGTCGGCCTGCCGTCGATCGAGAAGGCGCTCGGCACCGGTCCGACCGAGCTGCAGATCATCGTCGCCGGCTACGCGCTGGCGTTCGGCCTCGCGCTCGTGCCGGGCGGCCGCCTCGGCGACGTGTTCTCGCGGAAGACGATGTTCCTCACCGGGCTCGTCGTCTTCACGGTGTTCAGCCTGCTGTGCGCGCTCGCGCCGTCGGCCGGCATCCTCCTGGTCGCCCGGTTCCTGCAGGGCGTCGGCGCCGGCCTGCAGATGCCGCAGGTGCTCGGCCTGACCCAGGAGCTCTACCAGGGCGAGCGGCGGGGCCGCGCGCTCGGGATCTACGGCGCCGCGGTCGGGCTCGGCACGGCGCTCGGGCCGACGATCGGCGGAGCGCTGATCGCGCTGGGCGGCGAGACGAACGGCTGGCGGCTCATCTTCTGGATGAACGTGCCGATCGGCGTCGTCCTCCTCGTGCTCGCCGCGCGGGTCTTCCCCGGGAGGCAGGGCCGGAAGGAGGGCGCGTCGCTCGACCCGATCGGCGTCGTGCTGCTCGGCGTGACGGTCGTCGCGTTCATGGTGCCGTTCGTGCTGACCACCGGGCAGTCGGGCGACAGCCCGCTGCGCTGGCTGTCGCTGATCATCGCAGCGGCCTTCCTCGTGGCGTTCCTCCGCTGGGAGCGCCGCTACGACGCGGGCGGGCGCACGCCGGCGGTCGACATCGGGCTGTTCGGCCGGTCGTCGTACCGCAACGGGCTGATCATCGCCGCCGGGTGGTTCGCCGCGGGCCCGGCCACGTTCCTCCTGAACACCCTGTTCCTGCAGGAGGGGCTGGGTGTCGCGCCGGTGTTCGCCGGGATGGTGACCATCCCGTTCGCGCTCGCCTCGGCCACCACCTCGTACCTGGCCGGTCGGCTCGTGAACCGCTACGGACGCGCGCTCGTGGTCGTCGGGCTGATCGTGGCGGCGGTCGGGTTCGCGCTCTCCCTGACCGCCGCGGTGCTGTCGCCGCCGGCCCTCGCGCCGTGGCTCATGGCCGCCGGCCTCCTGGTCGCCGGGGCAGGAGGCGGGTCGGTCGTGTCGCCGAACCAGACGCTCACGCTCTCCGAGGTCCCGGTCGACGAGGGCGGCGTCGCCGGTTCCGTCGCCCAGGTCGGCCAGCGGGTCGGCACGGCGATCGGCGTCGCGGGCGCCTCCGCGGTGTTCTTCAGCCTGCTGAACGCGGATCTCGCCGGCTCGAAGCTCGGCGACTACCACCTGGCCGTGCTCGGGGGAGGCGGCGTCGCGATGG
>JBBWZD010000197.1:0-9426 GCA_039648875.1 Actinomycetota bacterium | reverse complement strand
CTGCCGCAGAGCCCGTTCTCGCCCGCCTGGCGCGCCATGCGGTACGGCAGGTGCCGGCTGCCGGGGATCGAGCCGGCGTCGCGCTCGTGCGCCTCGCGCACGTCGAGCAGCTCGATCTCGCCGGCGGCGAGGCGGCGCTCCAGCTCGTCGATCGTCACCGGCTCCACGCGCTCGCCGCCGCCGCCCTGGCGCCAGCCGACGACGTCGAAGATCCCGACCGAGTGCAGAGCGCGTACTGCCCGCTGCGCCTCGTGCTCGTCGTCGGCTTCCACCACGAGCGGCCGTTCGGGCAGGACGAAGGCCGCGCTCGTGGCGAAGCCCCCGCCGGACACCGGCACGTTGATCGCCCCCGGCCGGTGGCCGGCGGCGAAAGCGCGCGCGCTGCGGACGTCGAGCGCCACGGCGCCGTCCGCATCGTCGGTCCGCCGAAGCGCGGGTCTCGCGCCGAGGAAGGGGCCGCGGTTGAGGTCGACGATGCGCTCCATGTTCGGCGGCCGTGGCGGCTGCGGCCCCGCCGCGCCCGCGAGGAAGGCCTCGCGGGAGTCCGCGAGGGCGTGGTTGAAGCGGCGTTCGAAGCCCACGGTCGTCGACGCCTTCGAGCTCATCGCCGCGCCGCAGAGAGAGCCGGCGACGTGGCCGGGGTAGACCTCGACGCCGTCTCCGAGCTCCACGAGCTTGCGGAGCGAATGGAACAGGTGCTCGGCCCCCTCGCGCGCGTCGACGGCGAGGTCCGGCCGGGCCACGTCGCCGACGAACAGCGAGTCCCCGCTCAGCACGACCCACGGCTCGTCGGCCCGCGAGCGGTCGACGACAGCGAAGGCGCAGTGCTCGGGCCGGTGGCCCGGCGTGTGGATCGTCCGCACGACGATCTGCCCGAGCTCGATCTCCGTGCCGTCGCTCAGCGGCTCGTGCGGAAAGGCAGCGCCTGCGGCCGCGTGCACGCGCACGGGTAGACCGTGCTCGAGCGCGAGCCTGCCGTGGCCGGAGACGTGGTCGGCGTGCGTGTGCGTCTCGAGCACGGCGACGAGCCGCACCGTGCGTCGCTCCGCCTCGTCGAGGTACCGCTCGATCGCATACGCCGGGTCGACGACGACGGCGACGCCGGCATGCTCGTCGCCGACGAGGTAGGACGCACAGCCGAGGCCCTCGTCGACGAACTGCGTGAAGAGCACGGGGCGACGCTAGCAACACATGCGGCTATCGAACCGAAAGTCCCCCCGCCCCGCTCGCGTGCTCGTCCTCGAGCAGGCGCCAGACGAACCAGCCGATCGCCAGCAGGAAGACGAGCGTCTGCTCGCCGTTCATCAGGATGCCGCCGAGGTTCTGGTCGCGCACCGCCGAGAGGCCCCAGAGCCGCGGCGCGCGCTCGTAGAACGAGTAGAACGGCGTGCTCGAGAAGATGAAGGCGAGGCCGAGGAACGACGAGGCGACGAAGGCCGTGCCGAGGTAGGCGAGCGCCGCCGGCGCCGACACGCGCCCCGAGACGAGGGGCCACCAGAACACGAGGCCGGCCGCGATCAGCACCGCGTGCTCCACGTTGAGCGCCCAGCCGGTGTCGAGGGCCCAGTCGTAGAAGCCCGCGATGTGCGTGCCGTACCACGCGAGCAGCCACACGGGCAGGGCGTACCGCGCGCGCACCAGGTCGCCGCCGCGGCGACCGATCGCGGCGCGCATCGCGGGCGTCAGCCCGAGCAGCACGAGGAGCGGCGCCACGTCGGCGATGAGCGCGTTCTGCAGGAGGTGGGCCAGCAGCAGCCGGTGGGCTGCGATGGTCTCGAGCGGCGAGTTGAGCGCTGCGGCGATCAGCAAGAGGCCGAGAGCGAACGAGGTGACCCGCCGGCCGCCCGGCCAGCGGCCGGGCGGCTGCCGCCGCTGGGGCGGGCGCCGCTGCCGTCTCGCGGCGCGCGCGTAGGCCGCCGCCGAGAGCACGGCGAGGCCCAGGAACGCCGGCTCGAACGAGAAGTCGGTGACCTTCACGCCGCCGCGAGTCGGGCGGTGCGCAGGCGCGGCCGCAGGAGCACCCCCGCGAGCACGCCGAGCGTCACGAGCTGCTCGACCATCATCACGACGCCGGCCAGCTGCTGGTCGGTGACTGCCGAGATCCCGTACGCGCCGCTGTAGGCCGGGTAGAACGGGCTGAAGCTGAAGACGAGCACGTCCGTCAGGATCTGACCCGCAGCGAACACCGCGGCCGCGAGAGCGATCCGCCCCCCGAGGCTGAGCCTGTGGTGCCCGCCGGGATCGACGAGCAGCGTCCAGACGAGCAGCCCGGCGACGACCCAGCAGAGATGCTCGACGGCGTGCAGCGGGTCGTGCCGGAGTGCCAGGTCGTACAACCGGGGCACGTGCCAGATCGCGAGGTTCCCCGCCCAGAGGCAGAAGGCGACGCGGGGCCGCAGCAGCGCGCCGAGCGCCGCGCGCACGCGGCCGTTCCGGGCCAGGGGCGCGAGCAGCGGTGCGGGGAGGAGGAAGACGAGCAGCGGCCCCCGCACGGCCACGACCATCAGCGCGGGCCCCGCGTCGCCGATCAGGACGTGCTGCGCCATGTGCGCCGAGAGGAGGTCGTCCTCCGCGATGCGGTCGAGCGGCGAGACGAGCGCGACGAGCGTGAGCGCCAGCCCGAGCCCGAAGAGCGCCGCACGGTCCCAGCCTGCGAGGTCGGCGCGCCCGCGGCGGCGCAGACGGATCGCCCCGTGGGCGAAGAGGAGCGCGGCGACCGCGACGGCGGCGACGGGAAGCACGCCGGGATTGTGCCCGCGTCAGAGCCCGAGCTGCCGCGCGATCACCATGCGCTGCACCTCGTTCGTCCCCTCGCCGATCTCCAGGATCTTCTGGTCGCGATACAGCCGCGAGATCGCGAACTCCTCCATGAACCCGTAGCCGCCGTGCATCTGCAGCGAGGCGTTGACGGCCCGGTTCGACAGGAGCCCCGTGTAGAGCTTCGCCTGCGCGGCCGCCAGCCCGAACGGCTTGCCCTGGTCCTTCAGCCACGCGGCCCGGTAGACGAGCTGCCGGCCGGCCTCGATCTCGGTCGCCATGTCGGCGAGCGCGAACTGCACCGCCTGGAACCTCGAGATCGGCTTCCCGAACTGCTGCCGCTCGCGCGCGTGGGCGAGCGCCAGGTCGTACGCACCCTGGGCGAGCCCGACGCCCATCGCCGCCACCGAGATCCGCCCGCCGTCGAGGATCTCCATGAACTGGCGGAAGCCCTCGCCGCGGGGGCCGAGGAGGTTGCCCTCGGGGACGCGGCAGCTCTCGAACGAGAGCTCGCGCGTGTCCGACGCGCGCCAGCCCAGCTTGTGCATCGGCGCCGAGATCGTGTAGCCGGGGCTGCCGTTCGGGACGATCACGTTCGAGATCTCCCCTTCGCCCGTCAGCGCCGTGATCGTGACGCACGCGCTGATGTCGGTGCCGGCGTTCGTGATGAAGATCTTGCTGCCGTCGACCACCCACTCGCCGTCGCGGAGCTCGGCGCGGGTGCGCGTCGCGCCGGCGTCGGAGCCGGCATTCGGCTCCGTCAGGCCGAACGCCGCCAGCTTCCGGCCCGAGGCGAGCTGCGGCAGCCACGCGCGCTTCTGCTCGTCGCTGCCGAACAGGTAGATCGGCATCGTCCCGAGCGAGGTGTGCGCGGCGACCGTGATCGCGACCGAGGAGTCGACCCGCGTCAGCTCCTCGACGGCGATCGCGTACGAGACGGTGTCGGCGCCGCCGCCGCCGTGCTCCTCCGGGATCGGGATGCCCATCAGGCCGAGCTCGGCGAGCTCGGCGACCAGCTCGTACGGGAACCGGCCCTCGCGGTCGAGCTCCTCGGCGACGGGCGCGACCCGCGTCTCGGCGAAGTCGCGCACCGTCCGCCGCAGCAGCTCCTGCTCCTCGGCGAGCTCGTAGTTCACGCGAGGGCCGCGGCCAGCTCCGCGATCAGGCGGACGCCGTAGCCCGTGCCGCCGGGGACGCGGTAGTAGTCGCCGCGCGAGCGCTCCAGGAAGCCCGGCCCGGCCATGTCGACGTGGGCCCACGGGCCGTCGCCCGCGAACTCCTGCAGGAACTCGGCGGCGAGGGCGGGGCTGCCCTGGCGGAGCAGCGAGGCGTTCTTCATGTCCGCGAACGCGGAGTCCACGTAGCGACGGTACCGCGGGTGCAGCGGGAAGGGCCAGGCGAGGTCGCCGCTGCGGTCTCCGGCGGCGACGACCGCGTCGCGCCACGCGTCGTCGTTCGCGAAGACTCCCGCGTAGAGGTCGCCGAGCGCGAGCTCCATCGCGCCCGTCAGGGTGGCGAGATCGAGCAGGTGCGTCGCCCCGTCGCGGCGCGCGTACCACAGCGCGTCGGCGAGCACGAGCCGGCCCTCGGCGTCCGTGTTGACGATCTCGATCGTCTTGCCGTTCGCGGCGCGCAGGATGTCGCCGGGCCGGAAGGCGTCGCCGCCCGGGAGGTTCTCGGCCGCGGCGAGCACCGCGAGCGCGCGCACCGGCAGGCCCAGCGCGGCCACGGCGCCGATGCCGTGGAGCGTCCCGGCGCCGCCGGCCATGTCTCCCTTCATGTTCTCCATGTGCGCAGGCGGCTTGAGGGAGAGACCGCCGGCGTCGAAGGTGATCGCCTTCCCGACGAGGCCGAGCAGGACGTCGGGGCGCGCCGGCGCCGGCGGCTCGTAGCGGAGCACGATCAGGCGCGGCGCGTTCCGGCTGCCGCGGCCGACCGCTGCGAGCACGCCCATCCCGAGCCCGTCCATCTCGCCCGGGCCGAGCACCTCGGCCGCCAGGTGCTCGTGCTCGTCCGCGAGCGCGAGCGCCCGCTCGGCCAGCGCCTGCGGGTGCAGCTCGTTCGGAGGCATGTTCGCGAGGTCGCGCGCCCGGTTCGTCCTCTCCGCGAGCAGCGCCGCCCGCTCGGCCGCCTCGCGCAGCTCCTGCGTCTCGAAGTGGCCGATCACGATCCGCTCCACCGGGCGCGGCGGGTGCTCGTCCTGCGTCTTCCAGCGGCCCGGCGCATAGCCGCCGAGGATCGTGCCCTCGACGAGGGCGGCCGCCTGTGCGGGCAGCGGTAGGGGGAGGCTCTCGTCGAGCAGCCAGCAGACGGTGCCGCCGACGCGGGAGAGGGCGCGCGCGGCCGCCGCCCCGGCCGTGCGCAGCGCGTCCGCGTCGACGCGCTCGCGCTTGCCCAGGCCGGCCGCGACGACGCGCGGCGCGGCGAGGTCGCCGTCGTGGTGCAGCAGGACGGCCTCCCCGCGGGCGCCGCGCAGCTCCGCGGTGCGGACGAGCTCGCCGAGACGCCCACGCAGCTTCTCGTCCGCGATGCGCGCCCCGTCGCCGTGCAGGCCGTCGAGCGGCGTCGCCACCGTCAGCGCGAGCGCGTCCGCCCCCGTCTGCCCCGGCAGGGCGATCTCGAGCTCGACCTCCACAGCAGCCTAAAAGAGCTTCTGGAGCTTCATCGCGGCGCCCATGTCGCCCTTGACCTTCAGCTTTCCCGTCATGTACGCGCTCGTCGGGTTCTGCTCCCCCGCGATGATCTTCTGGAAAGTCTCCTGCGAGGCGCTGATCGTGGCGTCGGCGTCGCCCGCGCCCTCGCTGACCTTGACGGAGCCGTCGTCCACGTCGACCTTCCACACGCCGGCTCCCTCGATGTCGAAGACGTACGAGTTGGTCATGCCGGCGGTCTTGGACTGGTCGGCACGCGAGCCCAGGCTCGCAAAGAACTCCTGCACGCTCTCGGCCATGCGCTTTCGCTCCTCGGTCGCTCGGTTCCGGCGGCGAGACTACCGGACTTACTCGTCCAGCTCGACCAGGAGGGCGCCGCCGGCCACCCGATCCCCCTCGGCGACGTGGACGGCCCGGACGGTGGCGTCGTAGGGCGAGGAGAGCGGCGTCTCCATCTTCATCGCCTCGAGCACGACGAGCGGCTCGCGAGCCGCCACCCTCGCTCCCGCCTCCACGAGCACCCGGACGACGGTGCCGGGCATCGGCGCAGTCACCGACGACTGCCCGCTCGCCGGCCCGTCCGCGCTCGACGCGTCCTCCACGCTGGGCGCCGGCCGCGGCGCGGGCGCCGGCAGGTTGAGCCGCCACGCGCCCCGCCAGACCGGGTCCGGCGCCTGCGGCGACGGCTGCGACAACGGGATGGTCTCCGTCAGGAAGGCGGTCGTGACGCGGCCGGCGCGCACGAGGGGGTGCGCGACGAGCCAGCGCAGGAACGGCAGGTTCGTGGTGACGCCGCCGACCTCGGTATCGCGCAGCGCGGCGGCCAGTCGGTCGAGCGCCTCCTCGCGGCTCGGCCCGTGCGCGATCAGCTTTGCGATCAGCGGGTCGTATGCGGTGCCGATCTCGTCGCCGGCCTCGACGCCGCTGTCGACGCGGATCCCGCCGGGCAGGCGGAGCGTCTCGACCACCCCCGCCTGCGGCAGGAACGTGCGGGGGTCCTCGGCGTACAGGCGCACCTCGACCGCGTGCCCGCGCGCGGCGGCATCCGTCACCTGCTCGGAGAGGGCCTCGCCCGACGCGACCCGGAGCTGCTCGCGCACGAGGTCGAGCCCCGTCACGAGCTCGGTCACCGGATGCTCCACCTGGATCCGCGCGTTCAGCTCGAGGAAGTAGAAGTCGCGCCCGTCGAGCATGAACTCCGCGGTGCCGGCGCTCTCGTAGCCGATCGCGCGCGCGAACGCCACGGCCGCAGCGCTCATCCGCCCGCGCAGCTCGGGATCGAGCGCCGGCGACGGCGACTCCTCGAGCACCTTCTGGTGGCGTCGCTGCACCGAGCAGTCGCGCTCCCCGAGCGCCACGACCGTGCCGTGCCGGTCGCCGAGCAGCTGGATCTCGACGTGGTGCGGGCGCTCCAGGTACCGCTCGAAGAAGACCCTGTCGTCGCCGAACGCGGCGGCCGCCTCCCGCCGTGCCGCCGCGACGGCGTCCGGCAGCTCGGCGGCGTCCCGCACGACGCGCATGCCGCGCCCGCCGCCGCCGGCCGCCGCCTTGACGAGCAGCGGGTAGCCGATCTGCTCGGCCGGGCCCGTCGGCAGCACGGGCACGCCCGCCGCGCGGGCGGTCTCCTTCGCGGCGAGCTTGTCGCCGCCGGCGCGAAGCGCGGCCGGCGGAGGGCCGACCCACGTGAGGCCGGCCGCCAACACGGCCTCCGCGAGCTCGGCGCTCTCGGCCAGGAAGCCGTACCCCGGGTGGACGGCGTCGGCGCCGCTCTCGAGCGCCGCCCGCACGTGCTCGGCCGCCTCGAGGTAGGACGCCACGGCGAGCGTCACGTCCGCCGAGCGTGCGTGGAGCGAGCGCTCGTCGTCGGGCGCGGCGACGGCCACGGTCCCGATCCCCGCCGCGCGGCACGTGCGAAAGATCCGCAGCGCGATCTCCCCGCGGTTGGCAACGAGCAGGCGCCGCATGCATCGGGACTCTAATCTGGGGCGGGTGACCCCTCGGGTACCCTGCTGCGTCCCGCCGTGAGGGGCCGGACCGCCATCGCGCTCGTCTCCGCTGTCGTTACGGCCGCCGCCGCCGCCGCGGGCTCCGGCTCCGCCGCGAGCGTGTTCGTCGTCAGCGGCCGCGGCTGGGGACACGGCGTCGGCATGAGCCAGTGGGGCGCGGAGGGCTACGCGCAGCACGGCGCCACCTGGCAGCGCATCCTCGCGCACTACTACCCGGGCACCAGGCTCGCGCCGGCGCCCCTCTCCCGCGTGCGCGTGCTGCTCGCGGCCGGCCAGCCGGAGGCCGGTGTCGGCTGTGCGGCGCCGCTCGAGGTGCTCGACGCGAGCGGCCGCGGCCGGATGCTGAAGGCCGGCACCTACCGCGTCGGGCCGGCGCTGCGGCTGCCGGTCGGCCGTCGCCGCATCCGCTCGCGCGGCGCGCACCGCCACCACGCCGCGCTCCGCGTGGTCACGGTGCCGCTCGCGCTGCGCCCGCCGCTCGTCTTCGACTGCCGGGGCGCCTCGCTCGCGGTGAACGGCCGCGCGTACCGGGGTCTGCTGGTGGTGCGTCGAGGCGGCGGCAGGCTCACCCTCGTGAACTCGCTGCGGCTGGACGACTACGTCCGCGGCGTCGTGGGCGGCGAGATGCCCTTCGGCTGGCGGCTTGCGGCGCTCGAGGCGCAGGCGGTCGCCGCGCGGTCGTACGCGGTCGCGACGCTCAAGCCGACGGCGCACTACGACCTCTACCCCGACACCCGCAGCCAGATGTACGGCGGCATCGCCTACGAGAGCCCGCGCACAGACCTCGCCGTGGAGCGGACGGCGGGGCGGGTGCTGACGTGGAACGGCCGGGTCGCGACGACGTTCTTCTTCTCCACGTCGGGGGGACGCACGGCCGACGTCCGCGACGTCTGGCCGCACGCGGCGGCGGCGCCGTACCTGCGCTCGGTCGCCGACCCGTACGACGCCGGCTCGCCGCACCACGTCTGGGGCCCGCTCGTGCTCAGCGACGACCGCGTGGCCGCGGTCCTGCACGCACGGCTCGACGGCGGCGTACAGGTCGGTCGCACCGGCTCGGGCCGCGTCGCGTACGTGCAGCTCGGCGGCAGGCGCGTCGACGGCAACAGCTTCCGCAGGGCGCTCGGGCTGTCGTCGACGTGGTTCACGATCGGCCGGCTCGCGCTCGTGCCGACGCCCGCGCAGGTGACGTACGGGAGGCAGGTGCAGCTCGTCGCACAGGTGTCCGGCGTCGGCCGGGCCCGCCTGGAGCGCCGCGTCGGCGCCGGCGCGTGGACGACGCTCGAGACGCTCGACGACCACGCCCGCCTCGCCGACCAGCCCCGGGGTCGTACGCTCTACCGGCTCTCTGCGCCGGGCGTCGCCGGCCCCGTCGTCACCGTCTCGGTGGCGCCGAAGCTGCAGGTCGTCCCCGCCGAGAGCGAGCTCCTCTCCGGCTCGGTCGAGCCGCGTTCGCGCGGCGCCGTCACGGTGTGGCGGCAGGCCGCCGGCGGCTGGCACGTGGTCGCGCGCCCGGAGCTCGACGCCGACGGTGGATTCCGTGCGCCGCTGAAGCTGCGGGCGACGCGCTACCGCATCGCGGTCGCCGCCGACGGCCGCTTCGCCGCCGCCACCGCGACGTTGCAGATCACGCCGCGCCTGCTCGCCTCGCTGCAGCAATGAGCGCATGAGGGGCGGGCCCGTCTGGGGCGCGTCGAGCGAGGACCTGAACGCGACGATCCTCGTGTGGCCGCCGCACGGCGGCGTCGCCGAGCAGGTGAACGACGAGCGCGACGTGCTCTACGTCGTGCTCGAGGGCGGCGCCGTCCTCACGGTGGACGGGGAGGAGCACGAGCTGCTCGCGGCCGACGCGCTCATCGTCGAGAAGGGACGGAGCCGCGGCCTCGTCGCCGGCGGCGACGGCGTCCGCTACCTGACCGCGCATCTGCGGCGCGGCGGCCTCCGCATCAGGCGGGCGGCGAGCTGACGCGCCAGGACGGCGGCCGCTTCTCGAGGAACGCGCGCAGGCCCTCCTG
>JBBWZD010000102.1:0-22340 GCA_039648875.1 Actinomycetota bacterium | reverse complement strand
TCACGATCGCGACCTGCAGCACGACCTTGCGGCCGTACAGGTCGCCGAGCTTGCCGTACAGCGGCCCCGTGACCGTCGAGGCGAGCAGGTACGCGGTGACGACCCACGAGAGGTGGGCGAGGCCGCCGAGGTCGCCGACGATCGTCGGCAGCGCCGTCGCCACGATCGTCTGGTCGAGCGAGGCGAGCAGGATGACGAGCATCAACGCGCCGAAGATCACCCGCACGCGAGGCGCCGCGGTCATCGGCTCGGCTGCACCCACGTAACCCAGACTAGGCGCAACCGCTGGGCGTTTGCGACGACGACCGTGTGGGGAATACACTAAAACCCTTCGTGTCGTTCTTAGAAGGAGGTTCGCGATGAGCATCGCTCCCGGCACCCGCAGCCGGCCCGTACCCGACGCGGTGGCCGAGCACGAGTTGGCCGACGGCCGCTCGTTGCGCGGCGACGGCCGCTACCAGGCGTACCTGGGCCTGCGGATCGGCTTCGTCGTCCTACCCCTGCTGATGGGCATCGACAAGTTCTTCGACGCGTTGGTGTTCTGGCCGAAGTACCTGGCGGGCTGGATCGACGACATCGCCCCGGGCACCGCGCACCAGTTCATGTACTTCGTCGGCGCGGTGGAGATCCTCGCTGCCGTGATCGTCGCCCTGAAGCCGCGCTACGGCGCCTACGTCGTGGCGGCGTGGCTCGCGGGCATCATCGTCAACCTGCTGAGCTACAGCGGGTGGTACGACGTCGCGGCGCGCGACTTCGGGCTGATGCTCGGCGCCCTCGCGCTCGGGCGGCTCGCATCGGTGTACGACCCGCCGCTCGGCCGCCGCCGCAGCTGACGCTGCGGCCGGTTCGGAGCAGGGGGCGGCCTGCGGCGCCCCCTGCGCCGGGCTCACGCCAGCGCGTAGCGCAGGAATAGGTGGCTCTCGTGGCGGCGGATCGAGAGCAGCTCCCCCCGCACCTCGACCCCCGGCAGCAGCTCGGCTCCTTCGACGAGCGAGAGCCGCGGACCGGCGGCCCGGCCCGCGAGCAGCGGCGACACGGTCAGGAACAGCTCGTCGACCGCACCGGCGGCTACGAGCGAGGCGAAGAGCGTCGGCCCGCCCTCGGAAAGGATCCGTTGGTGGCCGCGCCGGCGCAGGCAGTCGACCGCCGCGCGCGCGTCGACCCAGTCGCCGCCGCCGGCGGCGACGACCTCGGCCGCCGCCGGGACGAGCGCGCGAAGCTCGGGTGCGGCCTGCTCCGTCGTCAGCACGAGCGCTCCCTGCTCGAGCACCGGGTGGGCCGGATCGAGGGATCCCCCCGCCGTCACGACCGCCACGAGCGGCTGCTCGCGGCTGCCGAGCCGGGAGCGAAGCTCGGCGAACGCTGCGGCGGCGGGCGGAAAGACCCGCTCGGCGCGCCACGTGCCTTTCGGCGACGCGAGCAGCGTGCCCGAGCCGATCAGCACGACGTCGGCGCAGGCGCGCAACAGCCCCATCACGAACCGATCGGCTTCGCTCTCGCCCGAGACGAGCGCATTCGAGCGGGGGACGTCGGGCATCGCGACGACGCCGTCGATCGTCTCGACGAAGTTTGCGAAGACCCGCGGGCCGTCGAACCCGAGGCCGCCGCCGTACAGGCGGCGCAGCTCCTCCGGCAGCTCGAGCTCGGGCAGCCCGGGCCGCTCGTCGAGCAGCTCGAGCGGCGCCACGGTCACCGCCTGTGGGCGCGCACCTCGCCGAGGAACTCCCGCCGCAGGTCGGCGTCGTCGTCGTAGACGCCGCGCCAGAAGGTCGTCGCCGTCCGCGACCCCTCCTCCTCCACGCCGCGCATCTGAGTGCACAGGTGCGAGGCGTCGAGATGCACGGCGACGCCGAGCGGCTCGACCAGCTCGACGAGCGCGTCCGCGATCTGCTCGCCGAGACGCTCCTGCACGGTGAACCGACGCGCGTACAGGCGCACGAGCCGCGTCAGCTTCGAGATGCCGAGGATCTCGCCGCCGGCAACGTAGGCCACGTGCGCGACGCCGTGGAACGGCAGCGCGTGGTGCTCGCAGAGCGCGAAGAAGCGGATCGGGCCCTCGACGATCTGGCTGTGCATCCCCGCCGCTCCGTCCGGGCGCTCCGACGGGAAGGCCGTGCGGAGCTTCGGGTCGCCGTCGTAGCCGGACGTGGCGTCGTAGAGGGCCTGGAGGAAGCGCCGGGGCGTCTCCCGCGTGCCGGGCGTCGCGAGATCCATTCCGAACGCCGAGAAGATCTCGCCGACGTAGCTCTCGTACCGCGCCCATTCGTCCGGCGCGACGGAACGCTGCTCCTCCGGCTCCCACCGTGCCGGCAGCTCAACGATGCTCAAGCGAAACCTCCCGATTCGGACGGATCAGCAGCTCGCGCCGCGCGCAGAG
The DNA here is from genome assembly GCA_039648875.1 of Actinomycetota bacterium. Lineage (GTDB taxonomy): Bacteria > Actinomycetota > Thermoleophilia > Gaiellales > Gaiellaceae > Palsa-739. The sequence continues at coordinate 19,963 of JBBWZD010000102.1, read as the reverse complement.
CAACCCCACGAGCGCCGCCTGCGCCGGCAACAGCCACACGTACGCGAGCGGGTGCCCGAGCGCGATGGCCAGGCCGAAGGCCGCCAGCTGCGTCGACATTCCCATGTTCGCGAGCGCCGTCACCGTTGTCCGGTCGTGGTAAACGCGACGCGCCTCCTGGGACGCGCCCCGCAGCCGCCGCTCGACGAGCTGCTCGACGAGCGCGTCCTGCCAGCCGTAGACGAGCGCGTAGATCCGCGCGAGCGCCGCGGTGAGGCCGGCGGCAGGCGCCCCGCCGGCGGCTCCGCCTCGCGCGAGCCGCTCGAGGTTGAAGTTCAGGCTCAGCACCCCCGTCAGCAGGACGAAGCCCGCGAGCGCCGCTCCTGGGCTGTCCGCGTACCAGCCGAGCGCGGCGAACAGCGCCGCATTCACGAGCAGGTCGAACTCGGAGTCGAGGTAGCGGCCGAGCGCGCTCACGCGCCCCGACAGCCGGGCGAGCTGCCCGTCGGCATTGTCCAGCACCGTCTTGAGCTGGATCAGGAGCGCGGCGGCGAGGAGGTGCCCCCGCCCCAGCTCGACGGCGCCGCCCAGCCCGCCCGCGGCCGAAGCGAGCACGACCGCGGGCGGCGGGACGCGCAGCGGCAGCAGCGCGAGCACCACGAGGTGCGCGAGGGGCCGGAAGAGGTGCTCGCACAGCAGCTCTCTCCCCTGCCTCGGCTTGCGCGAGCGCTGCAGCGAGCTAGAGGGCAAGCGACTCCTCGTCGAGAGGCTCGGCGCGCCGGATCAGCTCGCTCGCCGCATCGACCTTGTCCCACGTGTTCCAGAGCAGGAAGCCGCGCGGGCGCCGCTCGACGTCGACGTACGCCACCACGCCCTTCCGGTTCGGCTCCTGCCACCGCTCGACCGTGGCGAGCCGCGAGTCGAGCTCGCCGACGGCCTCGTAGCCGAGGTCGAACAGGTCCGAGTAGAAGAACGGCAGATGGTCGTACGGCTGACCCGCACCCGCCATGTTGGCACCGACTGTGCGGCCGTGCGTGTTCGCGTGGTCCTCGTGCTCGACGCGGACGCTGCGGCCGAGCGCGGCGGAGGGGAAGCTCGCGACGTCGCCGGCCGCGAACACGTCCTCGCGTCCTCCGGCACGGCCGTACTCGTCGACGACGATGCCGTTGTCGACCGGCAGCCCCACGGCTTCGGCCAGGTCGGTGCGCGGCTGGATGCCGAGCCCGGCGATGATCGCGTCGCCCTCCAGCACGCGCCCGGACCCCGTCAGCACGCGCCCGGGCTCGACGGACGCGACCGTCTCCTCGGCCAGCACGTCGACGCCCTTCTCGCGGTAGTAGTCGGTGACGAAGGCGGCGAGCGCCGGGGGCAGCAGCCGCCAGCAGAGGCCGGGCTCGGGGAAGACCATGCTCACCCTGCTGCCGTTGCTCGCCAGCGCGGCGGCGAGCTCCGACCCGATGAAGCCGCCGCCGACGACGACGAAGCTCGAGCCGGCGTCGGCGAGGCCGCGCAGGTTCCGGTAGTCGTCGAGGGTGCGGAAGTAGACGACCTCCGCGTCGGCGGAGGCGAGCTCGCGCGGGCTGCCGCCGGTGGCGAGCAGGACCTTCTCGTAGGCGTACTCCTCCCCCTGGTCGTCGCGGGCGCGGTGCGCGTCGAGGTCGAGCTCGACGATGCTGCGGCCGAGCCGCAGGTCGACGCCGAGGTCGGCGGTGCCGAGCCAGATCTTCGCCTCGTCGCCGCCACTCCACAGCCCCTTGGTCAGCGGCGGCCGCTTGTACGGCGCGTGGGCCTCGGCGCCGACGAGCGTGATCGGGCCGTCGGAATCGTGCTCGCGGATGCCCTTGCAGGCGGCGGCGCTCGTCATGCCGCCGCCGACGACGAGATAGCTGGTGGTCTTCATCGCGGGAATGCTAGTGACCGGCCATACTCCACGGTGTGAGCGTTCTCAACGAGTGGCAGGAGGTCGACGGCGCGCTCCAGCGCGAGATCGAGCTGCCGTCGTTCGTCGAGGCGATTGCCTTCGTGAGCGACGTCGCGGCCCTCGCAGAGCGCGAGAACCACCATCCCGACATCGCGATCTCCTACCGCAAGGTGACGTTGCGCTGGACGACCCACTCCGCCGGCGGCATCACCGAGCGCGACCGCGAGCTCGCGGGGCGCACCGACGCCCTCCTCGGCGGCGGCGCGGCCGCCTGAGCCCCCGGCCGCCCTCTTTCGCTTCGCCCGCCGACGCAGTAGCGTCTGCGCAACGACCGGAGAGGAGGCCGCGGATGGCGACACCGGCGACCGCAGAGCTCGGCGCCGAAGCTCGGCGGCGGCAGCAGAAGTACCTGCTCGGCGACGTGGAATGGGCCGGCCGCGACAGCCGCATCGGAGCCGCGTGATGGCCGTCGGCGCCGGCACCCACGTCAGGGTCGAGCTCGAGGGGCCGGCCGCAGTGCTCACGCTCGACCGGCCCGAGAAGCGGAACGCGCTGTCGCTCGCGCTGATGGAGGAGCTGGTCGTCGCGCTCGGCGAGGCGAGCCGGATGCCCGGCGTCCGCGCGCTCGTCCTCGCCGGCGCCGGACCGGCCTTTTCGGCCGGGCACGACCTGGGCGAGATGGTCGGCCGTGACGAGGCCTTCTACGACCGGCTCTTCGACGTCTGCACCGAGCTGATGGAGACGATCCCGAGGCTGCCGCAGCCCGTGATCGCGAAGGTGCACGGCATCGCCACGGCCGCGGGCTGCCAGCTCGTCGCCGCCTGCGACCTCGTCGTGGCCGCCGAGGGGACGCGCTTCGCCACGCCCGGGGTCAAGATCGGCCTCTTCTGCTCGACGCCGATGGTGCCGGTCTCTCGCGCGGTCGGGCGCAAGCGGGCGCTCGAGCTGCTGCTCACGGGCGAGCCGATCGATGCCGCAACCGCCGCGGAGTGGGGCCTCGTCAATCGCGTCGTCCCCGCAGACCAGCTGGACGCCGCCGTGCGTGAGCTCGTCGACGCCGTCGCGCGGTCGAGCTCCTTCACGGTCGGGATCGGGAAGGCGGCGTTCTACGCCCAGGTCGAGCTGGACGAGCACCGCGCGTACGCGCTGACGAAGTCCGTGATGGCGACGAACGCGCTGGCCGCCGACGCGCAGGAGGGCATGTGCGCCTTCCTCGAGAAGCGCCCGCCCACCTGGAGCGGCCGGTAGCTCGCCGCGCTGTCCCGCTTCGCGCTTCCCGTTCGTCGTAGAGACGACCACACTCTCCCGGAGGAGGAAGCATGAAGTACGCACTGCTGATCTACTCGACCACGGCCCGCGAGGCGTTCGACGCGCTGCCGGAGGACGAGCGGCGCTCGATCATGAGCGAGTACATGGCGATCTCGCAGCTGCCCGGCGTCTACGGCGGGGAGCAGCTTCAGGAGGCCGAGACCGCGACGACCATCCGCGTGCAGCAGGGCGAGACGCTCACGACCGACGGCCCCTTCGCCGAGACGAAGGAGGTCTTCGGCGGCTTCTACCTGCTCGAGGCGGACGACCTCGACAAGGCTCTCGAGATCGCCGCGAGGATTCCGGCGGCGCGCCTGGGCGGCTCGGTCGAGGTGCGTCCCCTGGTGGAGCGGTAGCCGCTGCTCGAGCGGGTCTTCCGCGACGAGTGGGGCCGCCTCCTGGCGGGCCTGATCGGCTTCCTCGGCGACTTCGAGCTCGCCGAGGAGGCCGCTCAGGAGGCGTTCGCGATCGCCGCGGAGCGCTGGCCGCGCGACGGGACGCCGGACAATCCCGGCGCCTGGCTCGCCGCCACCGCGCGCAACCGGGCGATCGACCGCATCCGCCGCGACCGCACCCTCGCCCGCAAGACCCCCCTGCTCCTGGCGCCCGAGGTCGTGGACGACGAGGTGGACGAGCTGGACGCGTCGGCGTTCCCCGACGAGCGGCTGGAGCTCGTCTTCACGTGCTGCCATCCGGCCCTCGCGAGCGAGGCGCAGGTGGCGCTGACCCTGCGCACGCTCGGAGGGCTGACGACCGCCGAGATCGCGCGGGCGTTCCTCGTTCCCGAGGAGACGATGAAGCGGCGGCTGACGCGCGCGAAGAACAAGATCCGAACGGCGGGCATTCCCTTCGCCGTGCCGCCGGAGCACACGCTCCCCGACCGGCTCTCGGCGGTGCTCGCGGTCGTCTACCTGATCTTCAACGAGGGCTACGGCGGCCGCTTCGACCTGGCGGCGGAGGCGATCCTCCTCGGGCGGCTGCTCGCGTCGCTGATGCCGGACGAGCCGGAGGTGCACGGCCTGCTCGCGCTGATGCTGCTGCACGAGGCGCGCCGCGAGGCGAGGTTCGCCGGCGGGGAGCTGGTGCTGCTCCAGGACCAGGACCGCTCGCGCTGGAACGCCGCGCAGCTCGACGAGGGCCGCGCCCTGCTCGACCGCGCGCTCGCGCTGCACGGGCGCGGCCCCTACGTGGTGCAGGCGGCGATCGCCTCGCTGCAGGCCCACATTCCGCTCGACTGGCCGCAGATCGCGGCGCTGTACGGGGAGCTCGCCCGGCTCACGCGCTCGCCGGTGGTCGAGCTGAACCGCGCGGTCGCCGTCGCCGAGTCGGAGGGCGCCGGCGCGGCGCTCGCGATCGTCGACCGGCTCGAGCTCGGCGGCTACGTGTACCTGCACTCGACGCGCGCGGAGCTCCTGCGGCGGCTGGGCCGGACGGAGGAGGCGGAGGCGGCGTACCGGCGTGCGCTCGAGCTGGCCCACGCGGCACACGAGCGGCGCTTTCTCGAGCGCCGCCTCGCGGAGTTGCGGCCCGGCTGAGCCAGGCGGCGGTCCTGCTACTTCAGGCGGTAGACGATGCGGCCGCGGTCGAGGTCGTACGGGGACAGCTCGATGCGGACGCGGTCGCCCAGGAGCATCCGGATCCGGTACCGCTTCATCTTGCCGGCGGTGTAGCCGAGCATCTCGTGACCGTTGTCGAGGCGGATCTTGAACATCCGGTTGCGGAGGGACTCGATGATCTCGCCCTCCATCTCGATCTTCTCTTCCTTGTCTGCGATGACGTCTCCTCTCGTCGCGAACGCCGTAATCCAGCGCGTTTCAGAGTAGCAGCGCCCCTCCCGGGCGCGTGCGAAGATGCCGTCGTTCGGTCGTCGACGAGGGAGGATCTCCATGCCGGTTGGAGTGCTGATCATGATGCCGGGCGCGAGCCAGGAGATGTACGAGCAGGTGACGGAGAAGATGTTCGGCCAGGCGCCGTTCGACCCGGCCGACGCGCCCGAGGGGATGATCCTGCACACCGCCGGCCCCGTCCCCGACGGCTGGTACGTCTACGACGTCTGGGAGTCGAAGGAGCAGTTCCAGCGCTTCGCGCAGGAGCGGGTCGGGCCCGCGATGCAGGAGATCAGCGGCGGCCAGATGCGCGGTCCCGATCCGCAGTTCTTCGAGATCGCCAACCTCGTCAAGGCGGGCGGCGCGTAGCGTCGAGAGCGGCCCGGGGAGCGGAGACGCCGCCTCGCCCGCCGTCGCTGGATAGGAGTCGGCCCGGCGGCGCCGAACACGCCGCCACGGACGACTCGCCCCTGCTCGGCGTCAACCGCTTCTCCGTGCTCGTCGACGGTGAGGAGCTCGCGGTGCACGGGGTCTCCGGGCTCGCGTCGGAGGGCGACGGGCGCCGGCACGCCGGCCCGGTGGTGCTGCGCCGCGCGCTCGGCACCTCGCGCGCGCTCCTCGACTGGCACCTGCGCCAGGATCCGCGCCGCGTGACGATCCGCCTGCACGACGCCGAGGGCGAGCCGCTGGTGGAGTGGGAGCTGCCGCGCGCGCTGCCGACGAAGTGGTCGGCGCCGGAGCTCGACGCGTCGTCGGACGACGTCGCGATCGAGGAGCTCGAGCTCGTCCACGAAGGCCTCGAATGGAAGGAGCAGCCTTGCCGACCCTGAGGGACGATCCCTACCTGCGATTCAACTTCCTCGTCGCGCTCGGCGAAGCCGATCCCGGCTCCGTCGTCGCCGGCTTCGAGGAGTGCAGCCGGCTCGGGATGCAGGTCGGCGTCGTCGAGTACCGCAACGGCAACGACCGCGCCAACCACGTCCGGAAGCTGCCGGGGCTGACGCGCACCCTCGACGTCGTCCTGCGTCGCGGCCTCGTCGGCGCGGCCGACCTCTTCACCTGGATCCGCGACGTGCGCGACGGCGTCCCGGACCGGCGCGAGGTGACGATCACCCTGCTCGACGAGCAGCGCCAGCCGGTGATGGTGTGGCGCCTCCACCGCGCGTGGCCCTCGGGCTGGACGGCGGGGCCGCTGCACGCGAAGCAGAACGCGGTCGCGATCGAGGAGCTCACGCTGGTGTGCGAGTCGATCGACCTGGAGTAGCCGGCCTCCCGTAGCCGCCCCCGCCGGGCGTCTCCACCGTGATCGTGTCGCCCGCGACGAGCTGCAGCGTCGCCTTCGGCGGCACCGGCTCGCCGTTCCAGAGGTTGCGGCCGCAGAGGCCGTCCTCGCCGCCGGCGGCGCCGCGTGGTGGGTGCGCCCGGCGCTCCGTGAGCAGCGAGCAGCGGCAGGCCTCGAGCACGCGGATCGCCCGCACCACGCCGTCGCCGCCGCGGTGGGCACCCGCTCCGCCCGAGCCGAGCCGCACCGCGTAGCGCTCGACGCGCAGCGGGTAGGAGAGCTCGAGCGCCTCGACCGGCGTGTTCAGCGTGTTCGACATTGCCACGTGCACCGCGCTCGGCCCGTCGAGCTCGGCCGATGCGCCCTGGCCTCCCCCGAGCGTCTCGTAGTAGGTGAAGCGGTCGTTGCCGAAGGTGACGTTGTTGACCGTGCCCTGCCCCTGCGCGGGCACGTCGACCGCCTGGGCGAACGCGGCCAGGACGACGTCGACGACCCGGCTCGAGGTCTCCGTGTTGCCGGCCACGACCGCGGCCGGATGCAGCGCGTTCAGGACGGAGCCCGGGGGCGCCAGCACCGTCACCGGCTCGAAGGCGCCGCCGGAGGCGGGTACGTCCGGCGCGGTGAGGCAGCGGACGACGTAGTAGGAGGCGGCGCGCGTGACCGCGAGCGGGCAGTTGAGGTTGCCCTCGTACTGCGCGTCGGTGCCGGCGAAGTCGATCGTCACCGCGTCGCCGGCGACCGTGACCGCGACGCGCAGCGTCAGCTCCCGCTCTCGCGCCTCGAGCACGTCCTCGGCGCGGTAGGTGCCGTCCGGAATCCGCGCCAGGCCCGCGCGGACGACGCGGGCGGAGTAGGCGTACAGCTCCTCCATCGCGGCCTCGACGACGTCCGCGCCGCGCCGCTCGACCAGCTCCTCGATTCGCCGCTCGGCGAGGCGGTGCGCGGCGAGCTGCGCCCGCAGGTCACCGCGGCGCTCGTCCGGGTTGCGCGCGTTCGCCAGCACGATCCGCAGCACGTCGTCCGTCAGCTCCACCGGCGGCAGCACGAGCCCCTCCTGGTAGATCTCCCGCGACTCGGCCGGCAGGCTCGCGGGCTCCATCCCGCCGACGTCCGCGTGGTGGGCGCGGCTGACGGCGAAGCCGAGGGCGGTGCGCGAGACCAGCGTCACGTCGGGCAGGTGCGAGCCGCCGGCGAACGGGTCGTTGAGGACGTAGACGGCGCCTTCGCGCGGCTCGCGCTCCAGCACCGCCTCGACCGCGCCGGGGAGCGCGCCGAGGTGCACCGGGATGTGCTCCGCCTGCGCGATCATCCGCCCGCGCCGGTCGAAGAGCGCCGTCGAGCAGTCGCGCCGCTCCTTGATGTTCGCCGAGAACGCGGAGCGGATCAGGACGGCGCCCATCTCCTCGGCGACGGCCCGCAGCCCCGCCCCCAGCACCTGCAGCGCGACGTCGGTCACGTCCGCTCGAGCACGAGGGTTCCCTGCGCGTTGCTGCGGCCGCGCCAACCGGCCGGGATCCAGCACGTCGCGCCCGGCAGCTCGACGAGCTGCGGCCCCACCGCCTCGCGGCGGGTCGTGGCGCGCAGCGCCAGCTCCGGTCCGGGCACCACGCGGGCGGTCCGCACTGCCACGAGCTCGACCTGCCGCCGCCGGTCGGCGTAGCCGTAGCGCTCCTCGTGCGCCCCGTGGAAGCGCTGCTCGAGCTCCGGCCCGAGCGCCACGGTCAGCTCGAAGGACTGCCCGCGATAGCGCAGGTCGGCCTCGCCCTCCGCCGGCAGCTCTCCCGCCTCCTCCAACGGGACGACGTAGGAGCGCACGCGGTCGCGCCGCTCGTCGCCCGCCGCGAGCCCGAGCGCCGAGAGCACGCCCGCGGCCTCGGGGACGAGCACCGTCCTCATCCCGAGCTCGTCGGCCAGCGCGCACGCGTGGAGCGGGCCGGCGCCGCCGAACGCGACGAGGGCGAAGTCGGCCGGGTCGAGGCCCCGCTCCACCGACACGAGCCGCAGCGCCCGCAGCATCTCCCCGTCGACGACCTCGATCACCGCCGCCGGGTCGAAGCCCTCGAGCGCCCGCTCCGCCGCCTGCCGGTCGAGCTCGATGCCGCCCGCGAGCCGCTGCGGCAGCCGTCCGGCCAGGAGGTTCGCGTCGGTCACCGTCGGCCGCGTGCCGCCGCGCCCGTAGCAGGCAGGGCCGGGATCGGCTCCCGCGCTCTCCGGGCCGACGCGCAGCGCGCCGCCGGCGTCGCGCCAGACGATCGAGCCGCCGCCCGCGCCGACCGTGTGGATGTCGACCGTCGGCAGCCGGATCGGGAAGCCCCCCACCGTTCGCTCGTGCGAGCGCCCGGCCGCGCCGCCGAGGATGGTGCAGACGTCGGTCGAGGTGCCGCCCATGTCGAAGGCGATCGCGTTCTCGACTCCGGCGAGTGAGGCGAGCCGTGCCGCGCCCACGGCGCCCGCTGCCGGCCCGGAGACGAGTGCGATCGCCGCGTGGGCGGACGCCTCGGCCAGCGCGGCGACGCCGCCGGAGGAGCGCATGACGAGCGGCTCGGGTAGACCGTCGGCCGCGCACGCTTCGGCGAGTGCCCGCAGGTAGCGGCCGAGGACGGGGCCGAGGTAGGCGTCGGCGGCGGTCGTCGAGGCGCGCTCGTACTCCCGGAGCTCCGGCGCCACCTCGTGCGAGGCCACGACGTGCACGTCGGGCCGCCGCGCCCGGACGTGCTTCGCCACGGCACGCTCGTGAGCGGCGTCCCTGAACGAGAAGAGCAGGCAGATCGCCACCGCTTCGACGTCCTCCGGCAGCTCCGGCAGCGACGCGAGCTCGAGCGGGGTGACGACGCCGTCGGGCCCGAGGCGCTCCCGGACGCCGAAGCAGCGCTCGAGCGGCACGAGCGGCTCCGGGTGCGGCGCCTGCGGCCGGTAGAGGCCGGCGCGGTTCTGCCGCCTCAGGTGCAACAGGTGCTCGAAGCCCTCCGTCGCGAGGAACGCGGTGCGGGCGCCCTTGCGCTCGAGGAGCGCGTTCGTGGCGATCGTCGTCCCGTGCGTGAACCGCTCGACGTCCTCCGCGCCCACGGCCCGCGCGGCGGCGACGACCGACTCCTCCTGCCGGCGCGCCGTCGGCACCTTGGCGGTGACGAGCCGCTCGCCGTCGAGCAGCACCGCGTCGGTGAAGGTGCCGCCGACGTCGACGCCGAGGATCGCCACGGGGAGTGAGTCTAGGAAGTGGGCGTATCATCGCCGCGTGTGCGACGCCGCACCGCTGCCCGCGCTCGAGCAGGACGAGTACGTCCTCGACACGCCGCGGGTGCGGCGGTTCGTGGCCGAGGTGCACGCACGGATCGAGGCCGCCGGAGCGCCCGCCGAGGCGGTCGAGGCCGTCCGCCCGCTCTTCGCGGAGCTCATCGCCGACCGGGAGTGGCTGCCGGAGGGATTCCAGCGTGACGCGCCGCGGAGCGGCATGGGCGGCGGCATCGGCCAGTGGCTCCTCTTCCGTGCCGCCGACCGCTCGCTCTGCCTCTTCAGCCTCGTCGTCCCTCCCGGCTCGCGCACGCCGGTGCACGACCACCTGGCGTGGGGGCTCGTCGGCCTCTATCGCGGCAGCCAGGACGAGGAGATCTACCGGCCCGGCGGAGGGACCCTGACGCTCGAGCGGCGCCGTCCGTTGGTCGCCGGCGACTTCTACGCGCTGCTGCCGCCGCGCGACGACGTGCACTGCGTCCGCACCACCTCCGACGTCACCTCCGTCTCGATCCACCTGCTCGCGAACGACACGGGCTGCGTGCTCCGGCACGCGTACGACGAGGTGACGGGCGAGGCGCGGCCCTTCCGCTCGGGCTACGTCAACGCGCGGTGCGAGCCCGAGGCCGGTTCACGGGATACGGGGGCGGCTCGCCCCGCAGCACCTGCGTGACGTTGAGGAACGCCTTGCGGCGCATGTCCGCCAGCGCCTCGACCGAGTAGAACGCCGCGTGGCTCGTGAGCACGACGTTCGGCAGCGTGAGCAGCGGGTTGCCGGCCGCCGGCGGCTCGCGCTCGAAGACGTCGATGCCGGCGCCGGCCAGCCGTCCCTCCTCGAGCGCTTCGGCGAGCGCCTCCTCGTCGACGAGCGCGCCGCGCGAGACGTTGAGCAGGACGGCGCCCGGCTTCATCGCCCGCAACCGCTCGCCGTCGAGCAGGTGCCGCGTCCCGGGAGTCAGCGGCATGTGCAGCGAGACGACGTCGCTCGTCCGCAGCAACTCGTCGAGCGCAACCGGCTTCACGCCGCGCCCCGCGAGCTCCGCGTCCTCCAGGTACGGGTCGTGCGCCTGCACCTCGAGGCCGAGCGCGCGCGCCTTCTCGGCCAGGCGGCCGCCGATGCGGCCCAGGCCGACGATGCCGAGCACGCGGCCCGCGAGCCGGTGCACCGGCCCGGCCACGCCGGGCGTGTCCCACTCGCCGCGCCGCACGGCGCGGTCGAGCGGCAGGAGGCGGCGGGCGACGGCGAGCAGCAGCGCGAGCGCGTGGTCGCTCGCCTCGTCGATGCAGTAGTCCGGCACGTTCGTGACGTAGATGCCCGCCGCCGTGGCTGCCTCGACGTCGACCTTGTCGACGCCGATCCCGAAGCGGCTGATCACGCGGCAGCGCGTCAACCCCGCGACGACGCGCGCGGTGATGGGCTCGTCCAGGGTGAGGAGCGCGTCGGCGCCGGCAGCGTGCGCCAGCAGCTCCTCCTCGGTCGAGCACGGCCGGTCGACGAGCTCGGCGGACACCTCCGCCAGCAACTCGAGCTCCGCGTCCGAGGGCTCGACGACGCCGTCCGTCTTCAGGACGATCCGTCTCAGGCCGGCTCCCTCGTGTCGGCACTGCGTCGTGCGCGCGCCGCGCCGTCGAGCAGGAAGGAGACGTCGGAGGCAAGGAGCACGAGCTCCACGCCCTGCTCGAGCCAGCCCGCCGCCCGGGCAGGCGTCCCCGCGAACACGCCGGCCCAGCGCCCGGCGGCGTGGATCCGCGTGATGAGCTGCCCGACGAGCTCGACGAGGCCCGGATCGTCGAGCCCTGGCATTCCCAGTGACGCGGCGAGGTCGCCGGGGCCGACGAAGACGAGGTCGACGCCGTCGGTCGCCACGATCTCGTCGAGCGCGTCGACGGCGCGGCGCGACTCCACCTGGACCGCGACGACCGTCTCCGCGGCGGCCCGCGCGACGTACTCGGGGATCGCGCGGCCGTAGACGGCGGCTCGCCCGGGGCCGACGCCGCGCTCGCCGCGGGGCGGGAAGTGCGCCGCGCGCGCCGCGGCGGCCGCCTCCGCGCCCGTGTGGACGCGCGGGACGATCACGCCGGCGGCGCCGGCGTCGAGGGCGCCCGCCACGTAGGGAACGGCGTTGTCGGCGAGGCGCACCAGCACCTCCGACCCTCCGAGCTGGGCCGCCGCGACGAGGCGCTGGATCGTCTCCGGCCCCATCGCCGAGTGCTCGCCCTCCAGGCAGAGGAGGTCGAAGCCGGTGCCGCCGAGCACCTCGCATACGAGGGGGTCCGAGCTCTGGACGAAGGTGCCGAGCGCCGGCTGGCCGGCCTCGAGGCGGGCGCGGAGGCCGGAGCCCGTCACGCCGCCGCCCCGGCGAGGTTCAGCAGCAGCGCGCCCACGGCGCAGTATCGCTAGCGGGCGACGCTCCGTGCCACGGGCATGCCGTCGCCGTCGTCGAGCGCGACCGTCGCGCCGGCCGCGGCACCGTCTTCGATCCGCACGACGACGACCGGGCCGAGCGAGGTGCGCACGGCGCCGATCGCCGTTCCGTCGCGCTCGGTGCGCCCCTCGAGCAGGCCCGCCTGGACGGGCTCGGGGGACCAGCCGCTGCCGCCGCAGCGGGGGCAGAGGAGCACCGGCGGAAAGACGGCGCAACCGCAGGTGGTGCACACGGGGATCGAGATGCTCACGCCCGCTCCAGCGCCACCGCGTTGGCGCAGGCGCCGTACCGGTAGAGGACCATGCCGTAGCCGGTGACGACCGCGCGCCGGGCGCCCTCCGCCTGCCGGTCGCCGGCCCGCCCGAGCAGCTGCGTCACCGCCTCGACGAGCCCGTGCAACCCGCCGGCGGCGCCCGCCTGACCCGCGGAAAGCTGGCCGCCCGAGGTGTTGAGCGCGAGGCGCCCCTCCCCCACCCGCCGCGCGAGCGCGCGGAGGTCGCCGTCGGGGGCGTAGCCGAGGTCGCCGAGCTGCGCGAGCACCAGCGCCGGGTAGTCGTCGTACACGGAGACGATGTCGGCGTCCTCGGGTCCGAAGCCGGCGTCGCGCCACAGCGCGCCTGCGACCTCGGCGAGGCCGGTGCGGAGGCCGTCGCCCTCCTGGCCGTCGTGGTTGTGCAACGCGCCGAACGCCCGGACAGCGACGCCGTCGCGGCCTGGCTGGACCACGAGCGCGTCGGCGCCGCTCACGACCGGCACGCAGTCGTAGCGGTGCAGCGGCTCGGCGACGACCGGCGCGGCGAGGTAGTCGGCGAGGGTCAGCGGCGCGCGGTAGACAGCGCCCGGGTTGAGCGCGGCCCGGGTGCGCTGCGCCACCACGAGCCGCCCGTAGTCCTCCCGCTCGAGACCGTGCTCGTCCATCTGCCGGCGTGTCAGGAGCGCGAAGAGCGCGTTCGGGCCGCCGAGCGGCAAGGGGGCGAGATAGTGCTGCGTCGCGCGGTTGTAGGTGTCGACGAGCCTGCGGAACGACTCGCGGTCGAAGCGGTCGCCCGCGAGCAGCACGACGGTCGTCGCGTCCCCCGCCTCGACCGCGCGCACGGCGTGCTGCAGCAGCTGGATGCCCGACGCGCCGCCGTTGCCGTCGTCCATCAGCCAGCGCGGCCGCACGCCGAGCTTCCGGGCGAGGTCGATCGCACGGTCGGGCGCGAGGGTGAACGAGGCGACGCCGAGACCGTCGACGGCGTCGCGCTGCACGCCGGCTGTCACGAGGACACGGACGAAGGCATCGGCGAGCAGCGACTCGGTCGTGACCTCTGCGTCGGGATGGCGTGCGTACGGCGCCTCGGCTGCGCCGACGATCAGCGCTTGCGGGCGGCCGGCCACGGGCCGCCAACTCTATGCGAGGAAAACGTCGCCCCTAAGATCGCGCCCATGGGGACGCCGGCCCGAACGCTCCCTCCCGAACAGCGCACCCTGCCGACGCTGCTCGAGCTCGCCGCTGCGCGCTGGGGCGACCGGCAGCTCGTGCGCGAGGTGAGCGGCGGCAGCGGGCGCACCTTCGCGGCGATGCGCGACAGGGCGGCGGGCTACGCGGGCCGCCTGGCCGAGCAGGGCATCGCTGCCGGCGACCGCGTCGCGGTGACGAGCGAGAACCGGGTGGAGCTGCTCGACCTCTGGCTCGGGTGCGCATGGCTCGGCGCGGTGCTCGTGCCGGTCAACACCGCCCTGCGCGGGCCGCAGCTCGCACACGTGCTGGGCGACTCGGACGCGAGGCTGCTCGTCGCCGAGCAGGAGCAACTCGGCGCGCTCGCCGGGCTCGAGGCGCCGCCGCCGGCGCTCGAGCGTCTCTGGGTGCTGGGTGAAGCGTCGGAGCCGCCGCATGGGCTCCGTGCGGAGTCGTTTCCCGCGCCCGGAGACGCCGTGCCGCCGCACCCGACCGGGCCCGGGGATCCCTGCCTGATCCTCTACACGTCGGGCACGACCGGGCCGTCGAAGGGGGTGCTCTGCCCTCACGCCCAGTGGTACTGGTGGGCCGTCAAGACGGGCGGGATCCTCGGCGTGGGCGACGAGGACGTCCTCTACACCTGCCTGCCGCTCTTCCACACGAACGCCCTGAACACGTTCGTCCAGGCGCTGACGGCGGGCGCGACCTTCTGCCCCGGCCCGCGCTTCTCGGCGCGCACCTTCTGGCAGCGGCTCGCGGAGTCGCAGGCCACGGTCACGTATCTGCTCGGGGCGATGGTGCACATCCTCTCCAAGCGGCCGCCGGACGCCTTCGAGCGCAGCCACCGCACGCGGATCGCGCTCGCGCCCGCGACGCCGGCGCCCCTGCTCGAGCCGTTCCGCGAGCGCTTCGGCATCGAGCTCGTCGACGCCTGGGGCTCGACGGAGACGAACGTGGTGATGGCAGCCGCGCCCGGCACGGGGGCGCCCCCCGGCTCGCTCGGCACCGTCGTCGACGGCTTCGAGGCCCGCGTCGTCGACGAGCACGACGAGGAGCTGCCGGCGGGGGTGCCGGGGGAGCTGGTCGTCCGCAGCGACCACGCGTTCGCCTTCGCCAGCGGCTACCACGGCCTGCCAGAGCAGACGGTGGAGGCGTGGCGGAACCTCTGGTTCCACACGGGCGACCGCGTCGTCCGCGACGAGGGCGGCTACTTCCACTTCGTCGACCGGCTCAAGGACTCGATCCGGCGACGCGGCGAGAACATCTCGTCGTTCGAGGTCGAGTCGGTGCTCGTCTCGCATCCGGACGTGGCCGCGGCGGCCGTGGTGCCCGTTCCCTCGGAGCTCGGCGAGGACGAGGTGCTGGCGTGCGTCGTCCTGCGCGAAGGCTCTCGCGTCGCGGCCGCCGACCTCCTCGGCTTCTGCGAGCCGCGGCTCGCGTACTTCGCGGTGCCGCGCTACGTCGAGCTCCTGGACGAGCTGCCGCTGACGGCCAGCGGGAAGGTCGAGAAGCACCGGCTGCGCACGCGCGGCGTGTCGGCGACGACGTGGGACCGGGAGGCCGCCGGCTACGTCCTTCGCCGCTAGGCGTCCTGCCGCTCGCGCCAACGCCGCTAGGGTCGGGCGCGTGCTCGGTTCGACGCGGGAGCTGCGGTGAGGCTGCGTTCGATCGGCGTGGAGCGCCAGCTCGCGGTCGACCTCGGCACGGCCAACACCGTCGTCTTCCGCCGCGGCGAGGGCATCGTGCTGTTCGAGCCGTCGGTGGTGGCCATCGACGAGCGCACAGGGGAGTTGCAGGCGGTGGGCGAGCAGGCGCGCCGGATGATCGGACGGACGCCGGCGCACATCCGGGCGACGCGGCCGCTGCGGCACGGAGTGATCGCCGACTTCGACGTGACGGAGCAGATGCTCCGCCACTTCATCGGCCGGGTCATCCGCGGCTTCCGGTCGAGGGCGCACGTGATCGTCTGCGTCCCCAGCGGGATCACGCCCGTCGAGCGCAGCGCCGTGGAGGAGGCGACGGTCGCGGCCGGGGCGGCACGCGCCTTCCTGATCGAGGAGCCGCTCGCGGCGGCAATCGGCGCCGGCCTGCCCGTGGGCGACTCGGTCGGCTCGCTCGTCGTCGACATCGGCGGCGGCACCAGCGAGATGGCCGTGACGGCGCTCGGCGGCCTCGTCGCCGCCAACTCGATCCGCGTCGGCGGCTACGAGCTCGACGAGGCGATCGTGCGGGTCGTGCAGGCGCACGAGAAGCTGCTGATCGGCCAGGAGCAGGCCGAGCGGCTGAAGATCGAGATCGGCAGCGCGCTCGCCGGCGTGGCGGTTCCGCCCTCGGCCGAGGTGGCGGGCCGCGATCTCGGCACCGGGCTGCTGCGCCGGGCGTCGGTGGGCGCCGACCAGGTGCGCGCGGCCCTCGAGCACCCGCTCGCGCAGATCGTCGAGGCCGTCAAGGACCTGCTCGAGCAGACCCCGCCGGAGCTGTCGTCCGACGTGGCCGGCCGCGGCCTGATGCTGGTCGGCGGCGGCGCGCTCCTCCGCGGCTTCGACGAGCTCCTGCGGCTCGAGACCGGCCTCGCCGTGACGGTGGCCGACGACCCGCTCACGACCGTCGCGCGCGGCGCGGGCCAGGCGCTCGAGGAGCTGGCGACCCTGCGCAGCCACCCGTCGGGGCGGCGCAGGCCGCGCCCGAGGTTCGGCTGACCTTGCTTCCCGCGGCGCCGCCCGGTTGACTACGAGCAGAGGCCTTGATCTCGAGCGAAGGAGACGCGATGCGGCTGGAGCGGTCGGTAACCACGATCTCGTGGATCCCGTCGGAGGCGATCCAGGGGCTGCCGAAGCTCCCGTTCGAGCTCGGGATCGGCCACTACGACGAGCCGCCGCCGGACCGGCTCGAGGACGGCGATCTCGAGCGCCTCCGCGACGAGGACCGCTTCCGCGAGGCGAACCTGCTGCGCGCGTGGGTGGAGGTCGACGAGGGCAAGGTCGTCGACTGCGGGTACTCGGGTGACGCGCTCGTCGGCTCGACCACCTTCCGGCTCGGCCCGAAGGCGGTCGTGGTCCCCGGCGTCGCGTTCGAGACGCTGCGCGGCGAGCCGGAACGGAGCGAGACGAGCGTCCGCTTCACGCAGACGGTCGGCGGGCGCGCGGGCTTCCCGGCGCCGCGGCGGGTCAGCGGCAGGCCCCTGTTCCGCATCAACTCCGCGACCGCGTGGACGACGTTGGCGCTGACGATCCACGCCGACGGATCGAGCCGGCACGAGCTCGCCGGGGCGAGCCCGTTCCCGCGGCACTGGCTCTACGACGACACCGGCGCGCTCGCCCAGAAGAGCGGCACGGTCGACTTCAAGACCTGGTATCGCGAGTCGCACGGCGAGCGGACGCCGTGGGGCGAGGAGGACTCGCCGGCCCTGGTGGCGGCGGCCGAGTCGCAGCTCGAGCGGGAGCTCTCACGTGAGGTGATGGCCCGCGGCGCGACGCTCGGGCGCAGGCGCCTGAAGGAGGGCGAGCAGCTCGTGGAGCAGGGCGAGGCGGGCACCGACGTCTACCTCGTGCTCGACGGCATCCTCACGGTGGAGGTCGACGGGGAGCCGGTGGCCGAGATGGGGCCCGGCACGATCGCCGGGGAGCGTGCGGCACTCGAGGGCGGCAGGCGAACGGCGACGCTACGCGCCGCGTCCGCCTGCAACGTCGCCGTCGTGCCACCGGAGGCGTTCGCGCCCGACCACCTCGAGGAGCTCGCGGCGGGGAGAGGGCGGCAGGAGTAGCGGCACCGCAGGCGCCGCGCTACGGCGAGCCGGCGATGATCAGCGACGGCTCGTCGGGCACGAGCTGGTACGGACGGTCGTCCTCGGAGCGCAGCGAGCGCACGCTCAGCTCCGACCGCCGCTCCCGGCGGGCAGGCCGCGACGGCCGGCGGCTGCGGCCGAGCTGCGGCAGGAGCCGGTGCAGGTTCGCGGCGACCGAGCACGCGAGCGCGGCGACGATCGCGTCCGTGACCCCGAGGGTCACCCAGGCGACGACGAAGGCGAAGGCGACGGCGCCCAGGAAGTAGCGCCGTAGTTGCTGTTCCATCAGGTCCTCTCTTCCGATTTTCGGGCCGTCTTGTTCTCGGTTCTGCGCCGGAATCCTCGCGGCGGCGCGTTTGGCGAGCCGGCCAGCGGAGAGAGAGGGACCGTGCTGAAGCGTCTGATGGAGCTCTTGCTGCTGCGCAGGATCATGCGGCGTTTCCGCGGCCCGAAGTAGCTGCCGCGTCAGGGCGGTCCGCCCGGTGGCGAGTGTGTAGGGACGGCGGCGCGGCGACGGCGTGCCACACCCAGGACGCCTCGACCAAGCCGCCGAGCAGCACGATCGGCGTCCCTCGTGCGCCCCAGCGGCGGTACGCGAGCGAGGCCGCCGTGAGCAGCACGACGAGGCCCCCACGCTGTCGCCGAAGGGAGGTTCGGGGCAGGTCGGTTCCAGGCGGCGCCGAACCCGGCTACCCTGCCGTCCCCATGCAGGCGTCGCTGCCGCCGCGGTACCTCCTCTCGCGCCTGCTCTCGAAGGGCGC
The DNA here is from genome assembly GCA_039648875.1 of Actinomycetota bacterium. Lineage (GTDB taxonomy): Bacteria > Actinomycetota > Thermoleophilia > Gaiellales > Gaiellaceae > Palsa-739. The sequence goes on along the minus strand of JBBWZD010000102.1, from coordinate 2,004 downwards.
GTTCTCGACCGTCTACGAGGCGTACGACCGGCTGCTCGAGCGACAGGTCGCCTTCAAGATCCTCAGCGAGACGTCCCGGCACGACGAGGGGGCGCAGCTGCGGGTCTCGCGTGAGGCCGTGGCCGCGGCGAGCGCTGCCGCCTGCCGCCACGTGGTCGCGGTCTACGACGCGGGCGAGTGGGACGGACGGCCGTTCTTCACGATGGAGCTGCTGCGCGAGACCCTCGCCGAGCGTCTGGCGGCGTACGCGCCCGCGCGGGCCGACGCCCTGCGCTGGCTCGAGCAGGCGGCCCTCGCGCTCGACCACCTCCACGCGCGCGGAATCGTGCATCGCGACGTGAAGCCGTCGAACCTGCTGCTCGACGACGCGGGCACGCTGCGCCTCACCGACTTCGGCGTCGCGATCGTGGCGGGAGACACGCGGCTGACCGCGGCCGGAGGCGCCGTCGGAACGGCGCCGTACATGGCGCCCGAGCAGGAGCGAGGCCGGGCGGAGCCGGCGAGCGACCGGTACGCGCTCGCCGTCGTCGCGCAGGAGCTGCTCATGGGGACGCTACCGCCGGCGCAGCCGCCCGAGCGCGCCCTGCGCGAGGCGCTGGCGAGCGGGCTCGCCGAGGCCCCTGCGGCGCGGCCTCCGACCGCGGTCGCCCTCGTCTCGGCCCTCGCCGCCGCCTCGCCGGTAGAGCGGCGCCCGCACGCGCGGCCGCGACGGTTCGCGCTGCCGCGGACGACCGCGATCCAGGGCAGCCGGCCGGTCCCGCCGGTCGTCCATCGGGCGCACCGGCGCCCGTGGCGCAGGCGGCTCGCGCTGACCGCCGGCGCCTGCCTCGTCGCCCTCCTCTCCGCCGGCGCCGCGCATCTCGCGACGGTCGCCCGCCTTCGTCCTGCCGCCGCCCCCGTGCGACCTGCGGCCCAGTTCTCCACCTGCACCGCCTCTCCGGCCCGGCACGACGCGAACGTCGTCGTCTCCGGCGTCGGCGCCGACGACTTCTGCCTGCGGCTCGCGCGCGCGCTCCGCGCCGGCGACCGCACGTGGGGCTACCGCATCGGCCACGAGCTCCTCGCCCCGGACCACGGCGACATCGGCGGCCTGACGCTCGTCTGCCGCGTGGTCCGGCCCCGGCTGCAGGTCACGGTCTACGACGACGGCCGTCAGCAGATCGCGCACTCGATCTGCAATGAGCAGCTCGCCGGCAGCTGGCCAAACGGCGGCCGCACGTAGGCGGACGAGCTCGAGCTCACCGGCCCGGGCGCAAGAGCGCGACCTGGCACGGCGCGTCAACCGACGCGATCGGAGTGTTCTAGCGCGGCTGCCAGGCCGGCGGCGCTTCGCCCTCGATCGACCTGTCGCTCGGAATCGAGATCCTCTTGCTCGTTCGGCCCACGACCGCCTCGATGACGAGGCCGCCGTGGGTGTAGACGATCCGGCGGCTGTCGGGCGACCAACCGGCGACGACACCGACATCGGGGATCGCACGCTTCGGCGTCGTCGACGCGACCCCCTGCAGGTAGAGGGCGAAGACCTCGCACTCCGCGCGCTGGCACCCGCTGGGCTCGGCGCGGCGGCCGATATAGGCGATGGTCTTGCCGTTCGGCGAAAGCGACCACTGCAGCGGGTCGAGCGAGGCGTCGTACGTCGGCGTCAGCTCCTTTGACACCTTCCCCGTCGCTGCGCTGATCCGGTAGAAGGCGCCGCCGGTGGCGACCACCAGGGACCTGCCGTCCGGCATCCACGCCGCCCGGATCGCCGACGAGAGCGTCGGCGTCAGGCGCAGGCGGTGCTGGCGCCGGCCGGTCGCGTCCATCACCCAGACGTCGTAGCCGCTGCCTTTCGCCGCGCGAATGAACGCGATCTGACGGCCGTTCGGCGAAAAGACGGGGAAGCGGTCACTGCCGTTCGCCGTCAGGCGGCGAAGACCGTTGCCGTCAACGGTCGTCAAAAAGAGGCCGGAGCTCGAGCGCGTGAAGGCGATATGGCGGCCGTCGCGCGCGAAGGAGGGATCG
>JBBWZD010000079.1:0-16563 GCA_039648875.1 Actinomycetota bacterium | reverse complement strand
CTCGTCCGGGTAGGGCTCGCGGCAGAGCTCGGCCCGCAGCTTGCGCTCGCTGCGCACGATCTTGTTCAGCTTCTCGACCACGTGCACCGGCATGCGGATCGTGCGCGCCTTGTCGGCGAGCGCCCGCGCCACCGCCTGGCGGATCCACCAGGTCGCATAGGTCGAGAACTTGAAGCCCTTGCGGTAGTCGAACTTCTCGGCGGCGCGCACGAGCCCGATCGTCCCCTCCTGGATCAGGTCGAGGAACGGCAGCCCCTGGTTGCGGTAGCGCTTCGCGATCGAGACGACGAGGCGCAGGTTGGCCTCGACCATCTCCTGCTTCGCCCCGTGGTCGCCGCGCTCGATGCGCTTCGCGAGCTCGACCTCCTGCGCGGCCGTCAGCAGCTCGACCTTGCCGATGTCCTTGAGGAAGAGCTGCAGCGAATCGGTCGAGATCTCGCGAGACTCGACGGACGCGCGCTGCTCCTTCTCGGGCTCGACGGCTGCCACGACCTCGATGTGCAGCTCCTCGAGCGTGCGGTGGAACTCCTCGATCTGGCCGGCGTCGAGGTCGAGCTCGTCCAGCGCGAGCGCGAGCTCGTCTGCGTTCAGCGAACCCGACGCCTGAGCCGCCTCGAGCAGGTGCCGCGCCTCCTCTGTCTCGAGAATGTCGGAGACGTCCTTGATACCCCGCTGCTCCACCCCTGTAGTCACGTTCCTCCCCTACCGTCGGACGTGCTTGCAACAAGGACCTTGTGACAAGGACGACGTATGAAGATGTCGCACTATGCCTGCCGGGCCGGACGTGGCGCCATAGGCCGTTCGGCTCATCTTTTTCTCACTTGGTCCCACTGCTTGCCAGACGCGCAAGGAAGGCTCGCGCTTCCTTCGCGTAGACAGAGCCTGGATTGTCCGAGACGGCGAGCCGCATCTGCTCGGCGCCCTTGCGCCTCTGGAGCGTCCAGAACAGGAGCAGGCCGAGGTGGAACCGGACGACGGCCGCACGCGGAAACGTCGCCGTGAGAGGGCCGAGCCGGCCGAACGCCCGCTCCGGATGCGCCTTCGTGAAGCGGCCGACCGCGGCGGCGGCCTGCGCGACCGGGTCGCGCGGGGCGAGGGCGGCGGCGGCCGCAAACTGCCGCTCCGCCGAGAGTGCGTGGCCGAGGCGCTGCAGCGCGACGCCGTAGAGGATCTTCGCGCGCACGTCCGGGCGCGCGGCTGCGCGTGCGAGCGCCGCGAGCTGCGCTCCCGCGGCGAGCCTCCGGAGCTTCTGGGGCGCCCCGTACGGCGGCACGAACGGCGGCCGGTCGGGCAGCGTCCGCCCGGCGTAGAGCAGCGACTCGGCGTCGAGCGCGAACGGCGTGTCGGGCTGCAGGGCCTCGGCACGGCGCCATGCCGCGACGGCGTCGCCGTTGCGACCTGACCAGTAGTAGGCCAGGCCCAGGTGGAGCACCGCGAGCGCGCTGTGCGGGTGCGAGGCCACGAGCCGCTTCACGTCCTCGAGGCTGCCCCGCGGCCACGCCGCGAAGGCGGAGCCGATGCGTGCGTCGAGCGAGGAGAAGCGCGAGAAGACGGCGGCCGCAGCGGTGCGCCGGCCCTTGCCGTAGAGCGCCGCCGCCCGCGCGAGCGAGCGCGCCTGCGCGTCGGCGCGGGTGCCGAAGTCCAGCATCAGCGGCGGGGCTCCCGCTCTCGGCCTGCCGACCGCCCCGGGGGAGGTCGTGCGCTCGCCGCGCGTCTGCAGCAACGTGATCCCGACCGTGGCCGCGGCGGCCGCAGCCGCAGCGAGCGCGACGACCGTCACGACGCGGGCCCGCGCGCTCATCTGCGAGCGAGGGTACCCGTGCCGCATCCTGGAGCCGTCTCGTGCCGCTATATTCGGGAAAGTCATGGCGAGCTATCGTGAGCTGCTGAGCCAGGTGAAGGCGGAGATCGAGGAGGTCGACGCCGCGCAGGCTCGCGCGCAGCTCGAGTCCGCCGAGCCGCCCCTGCTCGTCGACGTCCGCGAGCACGACGAGTGGGGCGAGGGGCACATCCCCGGCGCCGTCCACGTGCCTCGCGGCCATCTCGAGTCGCGGATCGAGCACGCTGTCCGCGACCGCTCGCGCCCGCTGGTCGTCTACTGCGCCGGCGGCTCGCGCTCCGCGTTCGCGGCCAAGACGCTCGAGGAGCTCGGTTACGAGAACGTCGCCTCCCTCGCGGGCGGGTTCACCGACTGGAAGCGGAACGGCTTTCCGACGCAGCTCCCGCGCTCGCTCGACGCGGCGCAGCGCCGGCGGTACAGCAGGCACCTGCTGATCCCCGAGGTCGGCGAGGAGGGACAGCTCAAGCTGCTCGACTCCCGCGTGCTGCTGATCGGCGCCGGGGGCCTCGGCTCCCCCGCCTCCCTCTACCTGGCCGCGGCCGGGGTCGGGCGGATCGGGATCGTCGACGACGACCGCGTCGACGAGTCGAACCTCCAGCGGCAGATCGCCCACTCGACCGAGAGGCTCGGCGAGTGGAAGGCCGAGTCGGCGAAGCGGACGATCGAGGCGCTCAACCCCGACGTCGAGGTCGTCCCGTACCTCGAGCGCCTCACCTCGGAGAACGTCGACCGCATCCTCGCCGACGGCTGGGACGTGATCGTCGACGGCGCCGACAACTTCCCCACCCGCTACCTCGTGAACGACGCGGCCGTCTGGCACGACATTCCCGTGGTGCACGGCTCGATCTACCGCTTCGAGGGCCAGGTGACCGTGTTCGAGCCGCGCGTGGGGCCGTGCTACCGCTGCCTCTTCCCGCAGCCGCCGCCGCCGGAGCTCGCGCCGAGCTGCGCGGAGGGCGGCGTGCTGGGCGTGCTGCCCGGGATCGTGGGCTCGCTGCAGGCGAGCGAGACCCTGAAGCTCGCGCTCCGCGTCGGCGAGACGCTGACGGGCCGGCTGCTCCTCTTCGACGCGCTGACGACCGACTTCAGCGAGGTGACGCTGCGCCGCGACCCTGACTGCCCCGTCTGCGGCGAGCACCCGACGATCACCGAGTACGTCGACTACGTCGAGTTCTGTCAGGGCAGGCCGGCGCACGCGTGAAGACGGTTCGCATCCCACCCACCCTGCGCGCCGAGACGAACGGCGCGCGCCAGGTGAACGCTGCCGGCGGCACCGTCCGCGAGCTGCTCGACGACCTGATGGATCAGTTCCCCGCGCTCCGCACGCAGCTCGTGGAGGACGACGGGATCGCGCCGTTCGTGAACGTGTACGTCGAGGGCGAGGACGTGCGCACGCTCGACGGGCTCGACACGCCCCTCGAGGACGACGCCACCGTCATCCTCTTGCCCGCTATGGCCGGCGGTGCATAGCCAGATCGTCGCCGGGTCGCTGCTCGACCTGGTAGGGAACACGCCGCTGGTCGAGCTGCGGCGCCTGTCGCCGAAGCCGGGCGTGCGGCTGTACGCGAAGCTCGAGGGCCAGAATCCGACGGGCTCGATCAAGGACCGCGTCGCGAAGGCGATGCTCGAGGCCGCCGAGGCGGAGGGCGAGCTGGAGCCGGGCCGGGAGCTGCTCGAGCCGACGAGCGGGAACACCGGCATCTCGCTCGCGCTGCTCGCCAAGCTGAAGGGCTACCCCCTCACCTGCGTGATGCCCGAGAACGCGACGGAGGAGCGACGCCGGCTGCTGCGGCTGTACGGCGCGACGATCGTCGACTCGCCGGCCGACCAGGGATCGAACGGCGCCGTCCGCCTCGCCCTCGGCCTGGCCGAGCGAGACCCCCGCTACTTCATGCCGTTCCAGTACGCGAACCCGGCGAACCCGCGCGCCCACTACGACGGCACCGGCGCCGAGATCGCGGCGGCGCTCGAGCGCGTCGACGTGCTCGTGGCGGGGCTCGGCACCGGAGGCACGCTGATGGGCGCCGGCGAGCGCCTGCGCGAGAGCTTTCCCGACCTCGTGGTCGCGGCAGCCGAGCCGCTGCCCGGCGACCCGGTGATGGGCCTCCGCTCGCTCGACGAGGGCTACGTGCCGCCCATCCTCGACGTCTCGAGGCTCGACCGGAAGCTGCTCGTCTCGAACGAGGACTCCGTCGCAGCCGTGCGCGCGCTGCTCGCCTCCGAAGGGGTCTTCGCCGGCATCTCCGGCGGCGCGGTGGTGCACGTCGCCCGCAGGCTCGCGGCGGAGCTCGAGGAGGGCGTCGTCGTCTGCATCCTCGCCGACGGCGGCTGGAAGTACCTTTCCGCGGACTTCTGGGCGGCAGAGGACGTCGGCGCCTCGATGGAGCGCAGCCTCTGGTGGTAGAGGTGCCCGCCGAGGTCCGGCGGGCGCTCGTCGAGCACGCGGCGGCCGAGGCACCCGACGAGTGCTGCGGGCTCCTCGTCCTCAGGGACGGCAGAGCCGAGCGCTACGAGCCGGGGGAGAATCGCGCCGGCTCCCCGTACCGGTTCGAGCTCGAGCTCGATCCGGAGCTCTGGTTCCTCGAGGACGAGGGGTACGAGCTCGCGGTCGTCCACTCGCACCCCGCCTCGCCGCCCCGGCCGTCGCGCACCGACGTCGAGAACGTCGGGCTCTGGCAGGGGAGGCCGTACCTGATCTACTCGCTGCGGGACGACGACCTGGCCGCCTGGACGATCCAGGACGGCCAGATCGCGCCGCTCGAGCTGACCTAACGCGTGACGCGGAAGGTGCCCTTCATGCCGAGAGAGGCATGGGGGTCGCACTTGTACGTGTACGTCCCCGGCCGCAGGGTCACCGTCCAGTTCTTCTCGCCCTTGAAGCCGACGGCGGTCGACTTGTTCACGCCGGGGCCGGTGAGGTGGAAGTTGTGGCTCGTGCTCTTGTCCTCGACGTGGATCGTGTAGGTGCCGGCCTTCGTGGTCTTCACGTCCCGGTCGGCGGGGGTGACGACCTCGATCTTGAAGCCGGGGCCGACCTCGCCGATCAGCCTGTGCGTCGCGTTGGTGCCCGCGTTGCCGCCGGCCGCGGCGGCGAGCGCCGTCCCGGCGACCGCGAGCGGGAGGATGAGGCGTCGAAGCATCGGTGTCCTTTCCGGGAGAACCATGTCGACCGGAGATACGCGGCAGCCGCCCGAGCGGATTTCAGTCCGGCTCGTCCTCGTCGGACAGGTAGTCCGGATCCGAGCGACGGACGGGCGGCCGTTGGAGGAAGGTCACCCCCACGCGCTCGATCCGGTTGCCCTCGACGTCGAGCACGTCGAAGCGCATGCCGTCGTAGGAGACGTCGTCGCCCGGCTCGGCCGCCCGCCCGAGCTGCCCGAAGACGAAGCCGGCCAGGGTGTGGAAGTCCTCCTCCGGCAGCGCCGTGCCGAAGCGCTCGTTGAACTCGTCGATCGGGAACATCCCGTCGATCCGGTAGGTGTCCTCGTCGACCTGCTCGATCTGCTCCTCGGCGACGTCGAACTCGTCCTCGATCTCCCCGACGATCTCCTCGAGCAGGTCCTCGAGCGTCGCGATCCCGGCCATGGCACCGTATTCGTCCACGACCACCGCGAAGTGCGTGTTCGTCCGCCGGAACTCGTGCAGCAGCGAGGCGAGGTCCTTCGTCTCGGGGACGATGTGCGCCGGTCGCAGCAGCTTCTCGACGTCCACGTGGGCGAGGCCGTGCTCGTGCATGGCCGAGAAGAGGTCGCGCACGTGCAGGATGCCGACGACGTCGTCGAGCGTCTCCCGGTACACCGGGTAGCGCGTGTAGGGGGAGTCGATCACCGCGGCGAGCGCCTCCTCGGGCGGCAGGGCGGCCGAGAGCGCGACCACCTCCGGGCGCGGCACCATCACGTCGGCCGCGTCCTTGTCGGCGAAGTCGAAGACCTTCTCGATCATCCCGCGCTCCTCCTGCTGGATCTCGCCCTGCTCGCTCGAGCGGTTGAGCAGCATCCGGAGCTCCGCCTCGGAGACCGCGTCGACCTCGGCGCCGGGCGGCTCGAGGCCGAAGCCGCGCAGCACGAGCTCGGTGGATCGCCGCAGCACCCAGACGAGCGGCCCGAACACGGTGAAGAAGCCGCGCACCGGCACCGACACCCACAGCGCCGTGCCCTCGGAGTGCCCGAGCGCCACGCCCTTCGGCACGAGCTCGCCGATCACCACGTGGAAGAAGGTCAGGATCAGGTAGGCCAGGGCGATCGCGAGGGCGGTCGCGACCCACGCGTCGAAGGCCTTCGAGAGCGCGTGCTCGCCGAGCGCACCGATGCCGAGCGAGGTGAGGGTGACGCCGAGCTGCATCGCCGCGATGAAGCGCGGCGGGTCGCCGGTGATGCGCAGGACGTCGCGGGCGCGCCGGTTGCCCTGGTGGTGCAGCTCGATGATCCGAGTGCGCCGCGCCGTCACGAGCCCGTACTCGGCCGCCACGAAAAAGGCGTTCAGCAGGATCAGGATCCCAACGCCGACGAGCTCGAGGAGGAGAGTCACGCCCCGCTCACCCGGGCGTGCACGTACTAGGCGGTATCTCGTCCACCAGGCTGGGCGGCAGTATAGGCGACCTTCCGGGCGTCCCCCGCGCGCGAGGCGAGTCCGACGACGACGAGGCGCTCGAGGTGCGAGAGGGCCTCGGCGACCGCGAAGCGCCGCTGGATCGGCGGGAGCGCGCTGCCGAAGAGCGCGTGGGAGACCTCGTAGCCGCTCCGCGGCTCGCGCCCGAGCGCGGCGAGCGTCCGGTCGAGGCGCTCGTCGTGGTGCGCGGCGATCGCGCGCGCCCGTCCGGCAGGGTCGGCGACCGTCTCCCCGTGGCCGCCGTAGGAGACGCGCGGCGCGAGCTCCTCGACGAGGCGGAGCGACCCGAGGTAGTCGCCGAGCGGGTCGCGCCGGCTCTCGGGGTAGAGGCCGACGGCGGGCGTGATCGGCGTGAGCAGCGTGTCGCCGGCGACGAGGACGCCGTCGCGGTAGAGACAGAGGTGGCCGTCGGCGTGGCCCGGGGTCGCGAGCACGCGCCAGCCGTCGACCTCGTCGCCCGGCTCGACCGGCCGGGGATGCCAGGCGAAGCGCACGAAGTCGGCGAAGACGTGGCCGGACTCGATCAGCTCCTCCGCCGTCTCCCGCGGCACGCCGTGCACGAGGAACCAGTCGGCGATCCGCCGCGGCCAGTCCGCCGAGCCCCACACGCGTTCGCACTGGGCGTAGTCGAGACGTCCCTGCAGGACAGGCGCGCCGGTCGCTGCGGCCGCGGCCTCGGCGCCGCCGACATGGTCGGGATGCATGTGCGTGACGAAGATGCGCGCGACGGGCCCATCGAGCGCGGCGAGCATCGCCTCCCACGGCGTCTCCCGCAAACCGAGGCCGGTGTCGACGAGCGTCCACCCGTCGGAGCCGCGCAGCAGGTAGCAGTGGACGTGCCTCGGGCCCGTCGGCAGCGGCAGGGTGAACCGCAGCACCCCTGGCTCGAGCTCGACCGGTGTGGCGAACGTCCGTTCGCTAGGCTTCGACATGGGATGCGCGCCGAGTATCGCGAAGAGCCCTGCCGCTCGGCGCTGAACCGCGTGCAAGGGATGCCGTTCGCCTGGTCGCTGAACCCGTACATGGGCTGCGTCCACCGCTGCACGTTCTGCTACGTGCGCGCGTTCGAGCGGCGTGCCGACCGGCCGTCGGACGACCGGTACGGCGCGAGCATCCGCGTCAAGACGAACGTCGCGGAGGTGCTGCGGCGCGAGCTCGCGCGTCCGTCGTGGCGACGCGAGCCGGTCGCGATCGGCGCCGCGACCGATCCGTACCAGCCGGCGGAAGGGCGCTACCGGCTGACGCGCTCGTGCGTCGAGGCGCTCGGCGAGGCGCGGAACCCGTTCTCGATCATCACCCGCGGGCCGTTGATCGTGCGGGACATCGACGTGCTGGCCGCGGCCGCACGGCACGCGGAGGTGTCGGTCACGTTCTCGGTCCCGACGCTGGACCCGGAGATCTGGCGGCGCACCGAGCCGGGGACGGCGCCGCCGCACCAGCGGCTGCGCGCGCTCCGGGAGCTGGTCGACGCCGGCATCAAGGTGGGAGTCGGCCTCGCCCCGATCCTCCCCGGCCTCAGCGACCGTCCCGAGCTGCTCGCCGACGTCGTCCGCGCTGCGCGAGCCGCGGGGGCGACCGGCGTCTGGGCGAACCTCCTGTACCTGAGACCCGGGACGAAGGAGCACTTCCTCGCCGCGCTCGAGCGCGACTGGCCGGAGCTGGTGCCCGAGTACCGGCGTCTGTACGCGCGGCGGGCGTACCTCGCGGCCGAGGAGACGAGGCCGGTGCGGGAGCACGTGCGGGAGCTGGCGCGCCGCCACGGCATCCGCGACCGGCGGGCGGTGAAGCTCGCGCCGCCGGAGGATCCGGAGCAGCTGCGCCTCGCCGTCTGACCGGCGCCTTCGTACCGTCTTCCGGGCGGAATACACTCTCCGCACCGGGTGGGAGCCACTGAGATCACGTGTCTGATCGTCGACGACCACGAGGTCGTGCGCGAAGGCCTGCGCCTGTCGCTGTCGCGGGCGCCGCACATCCGCGTCATCGGCGAGGCGGGCGACGGCGAGAGCGCAGTGGCCATGGCGGAGCGGCGCCTCCCGAACGTCGTGATCATGGACGTGCGGATGCCGGGCATGGACGGGCTGGAGGCGACGAAGCTCCTGACCGAGAAGGTGCCGGGAAGCTCCGTGCTCATCTTCACCGCGTACAGCGAGCGCAGCCTGCTCAGCCGGGGGCTCGACTCCGGCGCCAAGGGCTACATCCTCAAGGAGGCGCCCCACCAGACGCTGCTGCGTGCGATCGAGAAGGTCGCCGGCGGCGAGGGGTACGTGGATCCGGCGCTGATGCCGGCGTTCCTCACCGCCAAGGACAAGGAGGACATGCTGACGGTGCGGGAGCGGGAGATCCTCCAGCTGCTGGCCGACGGCATGTCGAACGCAGACGTGGCCGCGAAGCTCTTCATCAGCCAGGAGACCGTGAAGAGCCACGTGCGCCACATCCTCGCGAAGCTCGAGGCCGACACGCGCACGCACGCCGTGGCGATCGCGCTGCGCGAGTCGATCATCGACTAGCTCGTGTCCCTGACGGACGACCCTCCCGGCCGGGAGCAGACCGAGCGGGTCCTGGCCGCAGAGCAGGACGAGCGGCGCCGCATCGCGCTCTTCCTGCACGACGGGCCGGTGCAGTCCCTCGCGGGCGTCGCGCTGATGCTCGACGCGGCCGTCGGCCTCCTCTCGAGCGGCAGCGCCGACCAGGCGCTCGAGGTCATGGACAAGGCGCTCGCGCGCACGAGGATGACGATCGGCGAGCTGCGGGACCTCTCGTTCAACCTCGAGCCGGTGGTGTTGCGCGACCACGGGTTCGGTACCGCGGTGAACGCGCTCGGCCAGGACCGCGGCATGGAGCACGGCATCCACGTCGAGACGGACGTCGCCGCCGCCGAGGCGCTGGGCGAGCGGGCGCAGGCGGCGCTCTACCAGATCGTGCGGGAGGCGCTCGAAGGCGCGATCAGGCGCGGCCCGCCCCGGACGTTCGAGGTGCGAGTCGTGCCGGGCGCTCCGGGCACGCTGGAGACGACCATCCACGACGACGCGCCGAGCGAGCGGCGGAAGCAGTCGATCGAGGTGCTCGAGGAGCGAGTGCGGACGCTCGGCGCGGCGCTGTCGGTCGAGCACGCCGACGACGGCACCACGATGCGGCTCGTGCTGCCGCTCTACGCCACGTCGGAGTAGGATTTCGCGCCGATGGGCGCCGGGCACCTCCTCTTCGTCTGGAAGACGTCGGGCTACGAGCTCAGGGAGCAGGAGGGCGACCCACCCGCCGTCGGCTCGGAGGTCGAGCAGGACGGCGAGACGATGCGCGTGACGAAGGTCGCGGCGTCGCCGCTGCCGGGCGACGGCCGCCAGTGCGCGTACCTCTTGCGCGCATAGGCACTACGCGGCGAAGCTCGCGGCGGCCCTCGAGGCGCCTCGGTCTCGTAACAGTCTGTTACTTGACTGCGGTCGCCCGTGCCCCCCGCGACCGTTCGCCTTCGTAACAGTCTGTTACTTGCCCGGCCGCCGGCGTGTCCCGCTCACGCACAGATCGATTCCGCCGCCGCCAGCCCGAGCACCAGGGCCTGTGCCAGGCCGCTGGCATAGCCGCCGGTGGCGACGCCGCCGGCGTCGACGCCTGCCGCATGGAGGCCGTCGAGCGGCCGCCCTCGCTCGTCGAGGACACGCGCGCCGGTGTCGACGCGGAGGCCGCCGATCGTGTGCGTCACGCCGGCGGCGACGTGCACGGCGACGCGGGCGTCCGGTGCCGTCGCGAACGGCAGCTCGGCGGGGGCGACGACGGTGCCGCCCGCCGCACGGGCCGCCTCGATCTGGTCGGCCGCCGTGCGGCCGCGGTCTCCGCGCGCGAGCCCCCGGTCGTCGAGCACGTACCACGCGCCGGGGCCGATCAGCTGCGCCAGCTCGTTCTCGGACCACGAGACGGACGGGGGTGTGATCTCACGCCCGGCGGGCGTGTACAGGCGTGCCCACCTCCCGTAGAGCTGCGAGAGCGGCACGAAATCCTCCTCGCGGATGCGCGCGGGCGGCGCCGGCAGCGCGCGACCGTAGAACTGGTCGAGGCCCGCAGTGGTGGCCGCGCCGCGCGCGCGGGCGTGGTCGAGGCCGGCGCCGTCGCTCCAGGGGTTCGCGCGCAGCAGGAGGCCCTTCTCGGCGGCCAGCCGCTTGCCGAAGCCGCCCGTCGCGAGCACGAGCGGCGGCTCCGCGTCGTCCGGCAGCGGCGTCGCGAGACGCACGCCGAGCCCGAGCAGCTCCGTCAGGGCCGCCGGGTCGAAGCGCTTGCCGACCGTTCGCGGGTTGCCGGTCTCCTCCCACACGGGCTGCGCGCCGACCGACTCGAGCCACCGGAGCGCGTCGTCGAGCCGCTCCCAGACGAGCCGCTGGAGGTCGGGGTCGCCGCCGGGACACTCGGTGCGGAAGTCCTCCCAGTCCCGATGCCGCCAGATCACGCAGCTCGAGAGCAGCATCGACCCGCCCGGCCGGGTCCCCTTCTCGACCACCGCCGGACGCGCGCCGAGCTCGCGGGCGCGGGCGGCGCAGACGAGGCCGGCCATGCCCGCGCCGGCGACGAGCAACTACGTGAGCGAGAACGTCGGCTTGTGCTCGACGTACTCGATCCGGACGCGCTCCGGTCCCTTCAGGAACACGGCGTACGTGTTCGGAGCGTCGACGACGTCGTCGATCTCGACGCCGAGGTCCTTCGCCGCCGCGATGTGCTCGTCGGCGGAGTCCACGAGCACCGCCACGTGGTTGAGCAACGGACGCTCCGGCTCGCCCGGCTCGCCCGGGTGGAGCTCGAGGAAGGCGCCGCCCACCTCGACGCGCGGGAACCCCGACGCGCCCGGCGCCGCCGGCGCAAAGCCGAGCGACACGTACCGTGCGGCCGCCTCCTCCGGGTCCGCGGAGCGGAGGGCGACGTGGTCGAGGTCGTAGTCGTGGTTGCCGTCCGTCGCGGAGCGCACGAGCCCGAGGCGCACGCCGTCGCTCACGTCGAAGTAGGCGGCGTCGTCGTCCGGACGCTCGAGCGCGATTCCGGTCGGCAGCGCCGCAAGCGCCTCGTCGAGGTCGGCCACACGCAGCGCCACGTGCTCGAGCGCGCCCCTCTCGCGCGGTCCCTCGGCCGAGAACAGCGTCAGCTTCCCGCGCCGCGCGTCCGCGCCGACGAGCGTGAACGCGTCCGTGCGGTCGATCACGTGCATGCCGAGGTGGGACGTGGCGAACCCGGCGACCGTGTCGCGGTCCGCCAGCCAGTACGCGACGTGGTCGAGCTTCGTCGGCCTCACCACGGGAGCCTAACGATCAGCTGCCGCTACGCGATCGGCTCGTTGTGGACGTCGTTGTCGTCCGCGTAGCGCTGCGTGAGCTGGTCGACGACGTCCATGCCCTTGTCGTAGGCGTAGTTGATCTCGACGAACGCGTTCCACTTGTCGGGCAGCGCGTCCTCCGGGAAGATCGCCTCGACGGGGCACTCCGGCTCGCATGCCCCGCAGTCGATGCACTCCTCGGGATCGATCACGAGGATGCGCCCGGCCTCGTGGATGCAGTCGACGGGGCAGACGTCCACGCAGGAGCGGTCCTTGATGTCGATGCAGGGCTCGGCGATGATGTACGTCACGGCGGGCCGTACTGTACCGAGGCACTCCGGCCCGGCCATGCGGGACCGTCAGGCGGAGGCGATCAGCTCCTCGACCAGCTCGGGCCCGCGCTCCACGAGCGCGGACTTGGCCACGACCCGGTCGAAGCCCGCCGCGTGCGCAGCCCGCAGCCCGGCGGTGTCGGTGTGGTTCGTGTAGCCGAGGATCGGCACGTCCGGGTAGGTGTCGGCGACCTCCTGCGGGTCGAGCCGCGCGACGTCGACGATCACCAGGTCCGGCCCGTCGGTGTGGTCGATCGTGATCAGGCGATGGCCCGGCAGCAGCGCCTCGAGCTTCCCGCGGAAGAAGAGGTCGACCCCACAGAGCAGGATCGTTCCCACGGAGACGGACTGTAGCGGAGGAATACGCTCCCTCTCGTGAGCGCCGAGGAGGAGCGGCTCGAGCTCGGCCTGGAGCTCATCCGGTCGGGGCGGTTCTTCGAGGCGCACGAGGAGCTCGAGCTGGTCTGGCGCGCGGCGGGCGCGGCGGAGCGCGACTTCTACCAGGGGCTCGTGCACGTGGCCGTCGCCTGGTACCAGGCGGAGCGCGGGCGGCCCGTCGCGACGGCGCGCCAGCTCGAGAAGGCGTCGCGCCGGCTGGCGCCGTTCGCGCCCCGCCACCGCGGCGTCGAGGTCGCCGCCGTGCTCGCGCAGGTCGAGCGTGCGCGAGAGTCGGCGGCCCAGGGCTCGCTCCGGCTCGAGCCGCCCGCCGTCTAGGGAGACGTCAGGCCGACCGCGTCCAGCGCCCGGTTGAGGGCGACGTGCAGCCACCAGTCGCGATGGAAGAAGAGCAGCAGCCCGAGCGCGACGAGCGTCAGGCCGCTCGCCACCCGGATCGCGGTGTAGCGGTCGCGCAGCCAGCGGAACGCGCCCATCGCCCGCGCGAAGGCCACGCCCGCCAGCAAGAACGCGGCCGCGAGGCCGAGCGCGTACGCGGCGAGCAGCGCTCCGCCCTTCAGGACGGTGCCGGTGTCGCTCGCGAGGACGAGCACCGCGGCGAGCACGGTGCCGATGCACGGCGCCGCGCAGACCGCGAACGCGCCTCCGAGCAGGGCGCCGGATCCCCGCCGCCGCGCGCCCGTCAGCAGTCCGGGCGCCACCACGCGCTCCGGCACGGGCAGCAGGCCGACGAAGGCGAGCCCGAGCACCACGAGGACGAAGCCCGCCACCTCCGTCTGCGCGCCGGCGGAGACCGCGTTCCCTACGGCCGCGGCGCCGGCCCCGAGGAGGACGAACACGACGGTGAAGCCGAGGACGAACGGGATGCTCGACACGAGCACGCGCCGCGCGCTGCCGCGCTCGCCCAGCTTTCCGACCTCGACGCTCGACAGCGCCGAGAGGTAGCCGGGCACGAGCGGCAGCACGCACGGCGTGATCACCGACGCGAACCCGGCGAGGAACGCGATCGGCAGCCGCGCTCCCATCAGTCCAGCCGCGCGAGCAGCTCGTCCAGCCGCCGTTCCGTCTCGTCGTCGAGCGCGGCGTCGGCGCCCGGCGGCTCCTCGCGCGCGCGGCTCCAGCGCCAGACGCCGAGCGCGAGCAGCGCCGCGGCCGCGACGATCCCCCCCACCGGCAGCCACCACGCGAGCAGATCGAAGCCGCGGTGCGGCGGCGCCGCGAGGATGCCCGCGCCGAAGTTGCGGACCAGCTCGCCCCTGATCCGGTCGGCCGTCCAGCACTCGTCGATCCGCCGGCCGATCTGCGCCTTGATCCGCCGTGCCGCCGGCGCGTCCGACTGGTCCAGCGTCGTGTGGCAGGTCGGACACATGATCTGGCCCTCGAGGTAGGAGAGCGACGTGCGCGGATGCGCGCAGGCCGCGGCGCTGGACGCCGTAAACGCGAGCGCGGCGAGAGCGACGGCCGCGAGCCGGAGCGTCACGACCGCAGCGCCGCCTGGACGCCGCGCCGGAGCTCGCCCGACTGGCCGACGACCGTGCCGACGATGTGGACGACGAGACGGCCGCGACGGTCGACGACGTACGTCTCCGGCACCGCGCTGACGCCGTAGCGGTCCGCGACCGCGCCGGAGCCGTCCTGGAGGGTGGGGTACGTGACGCCGTGCCGGGAGAGGAAGGTGCGCGCGTCGCGCGTCACGTCGTTGTAGTCGATGCCGAGGAACACCACGCCCCTGCTCCTGTACCGGAGCCACGCCCGCTCGAGCATCGTCGCCTCGCCCTTGCACGGCACGCACCAGGACGCCCAGAAGTTGAGCACGACCGGCTTCCCGCGCAGCGACGCGAGGGCGAGCGTGCCGGGCGCGCCGATCCGGTGCAGCGAGAACGACGGCGCGGGCCCGCCGAGCTTCGGCGGATGCGACTGGTGCGTCAGGCGCCAGACGAGCAGCCCGAGCAGACCCGCGACCGCCGCGAGCGCGACCGCCTGGCCCGTCAGCTTGAGGGTGCGCATCAGCGCGAGACGATGAAGACGGGCGTGCCGATGTTCACGTGGTTGAACAGCCACTCCGCCTCGGGGATGTGCATGCGGATGCAGCCGTGCGACAACGAGTAGCCGATCGACCCGTCCTCGGGCGTACCGTGGATGCCGACGCCGGGGGCGCTGAGGCCCATCCACCGGGTGCCGAGCGGATTCCCCGGTCCCGGCGGCACCGGCTTCTCCCCGGCCGCCCAGGGCGACGCCGGCGGGTACCACCAGGGGTTCTTCCACTTGACGACGATCTGGAAGCGGCCGAGCGGCGTCGGGTAGACCGTCTGCCCTGTGGCGACCGCGAACTGCCGCACCATCCGCATGCCGTTGTACAGCGTGAGCAGGTTCGAGCGGCGCCGGATGACGATCACCGGGCCGATCGTCCGCGGCGTCGTCTTCGGCTTCAGCACCCCGACGGGCACGACGATGGGCGCGCGCGTGCCGTGGACGAGCTGCGTGGTGAGCTGGCGCGCCGTCGCCGCGCGCACGACGTGCCGCCCCGCGACCGACTTCGTCACGAACGGCTTGTAGCCGCGGAGCAGCAGCCGCGAGTCCACCGCGGCACGGTCGAAGCGCCTGGCGACCCGCGCCACGAACGCGTTCACGAGCTTCCTGCTCACGGTGGCGCGGAGGGTGAGCGACGTGTCGGGCGCGGCTGACAGGGCCTTCGCCACGGCCGATTCCGCCGGAAGCGCGAGCCCGAGCAGGTCGGGCGCGATGCTGATCGTGGTGTCGCCGAGGCGCAGGAGCACCGGCCGTCCGAACGCGTCCTGCACCGCCGCCGCCGCCGCCTCCGCGGTCAGGCCGCCGACGGCGACCCCGCCGAGGGTGACGCCGGGAGCGATCGCCGCCGCCGGCGTCGTGGTCGTGCCGGTGGTCGTCGTGTCGGTCGGCGTCGTCGGGGGCGACGTGTCCGCGAGCACGGACGCCGCGAGCGTCCCGGACGCCGCGCAGGCGACCAGCAGAAGGAGGACGAGTGCGGCGCGTTTCAGCATAGGCTCGAGCGCGAGATGATTCCCGTCTCCCCGGCGATGATACCGCCGGCACGGGGACGCACCGCTGACGCGACGGCTCGCTGCTCCATCACGTCCGGCGGATCACGACGACCGCGACGTCGTCCGAGAGCTCGCCGCCGGCGAAGCTGCGGCAGTCCTCGGTGACGGCGAGCGCGAGCGCGCGGACGGGCAGGTCCCGCTTCGCGGCCAGGAGAGCATCGAGCCGCTCGACGCCGTACTGCTCGCCGTCCCGGCGTGCCTCGATCACGCCGTCGGTGTAGAGGACGAGGGTCGCCCCCCCGGGCAGATCCGCACGGACCTCCTCGTAGGTCTGGGGGGAATCGATGCCCAGCACGAGGCCGGAGGCGTCGATGCCTCGAACCTCGCCGTCGGAGAGGACGATGCGCGGCGCCGGGTGTCCCGCGCTGGCGCAGGCGACCTCGCCTCGCCGGCCGTCGACTGCGAGGTACACCATCGTGATGAACTTGCCCGGTGCGATCTCGTCGACGACCACGTCGTTCGCGAAGGCCAGGAAATCTCCCGGTTCGGGATGCTCCCGGGCGAGCGACCGGAAGACGAACTTCGCCATCGCCATGTCGGCCGTCGCTTCCACCCCGTGTCCGGTGACGTCGCCGAGCACGACCGCGAGCCGGCCGTCGTCGAGCGTCAGGAAGTCGTAGACGTCGCCGCCGACGTCGACGCGCGCCGACGACTCGTACACCTCCGCCACCTCGAGGCCTGCCACGTCGGGCCGGGCGTGCGGCAGCAACGAGCGCTGCATCGTGTCCGCGAACTCCTTCTGCTGCTGATAGAGCCGCGCATTCTCGAGCGCGAGGGCGGCCTGGGCGGCGATCGTCACCGCAGCTTCGATCGTGTCGTCGATCAGCGGACGGCCGGGGCGGAACGAGAGGATCGTCAGCGTCCCCATCACCTCGCTCGGCAAACCGAGCGGGATGACGGCGCCCGTCCACCCGCGCGCGAGGAACGGCTCGAGAAGCTCGTGGCCGCGCGCGATCCGCTGCGGGCGGGCGTCGCGGAACAGACGCTGCGCGAGCGGTTGCGACCGCCAGAGGATGA
>JBBWZD010000064.1:0-18273 GCA_039648875.1 Actinomycetota bacterium | reverse complement strand
GGAATCCGTGACATGCGCGAGATGAGCTGGGGCACCGACACGCGCCTCTACCTGTCGACGGCGGATCTCCGCGTAGGCCTCGCTGCCGGCAGCGGCTTCTCGGCCGGTGCGCTCACGTCGAGGCGGCGGCCGCGGTCGCGACGTCGCGCGGATATGTTCGGAGCCCTCTGAAGAGGAAGAACGCGGCCGCCGCGAGCGGGAGGAGCATCAGCATGAACGTCCACTGGAGCCCCGAGCGGCCGCCGCCGAAGACGTAGTCGGAGACGGCGCCGAACAGGAGCGGCGCCAGCGCCTGCGCCGCCGTCCTCAGGAACGTGCGGACCCCCTCGGCGCGCCCCCACAGCAACGGCACCATGACGTCGAGCCTCGCCGCGTCGAGGGGCGGGTTCTGCGCAGACACGGCGAGCGCCGCCACGGTGAGGTACGCCACTGCCGCCAGCGCGCTGCGGGTGAAGATGGCCGGGGCGAAGAGGACGACGGCGGCGGTGGCGGCGATCGCGGCGACGAGGATCCGGCCGTTCAGGTAGCCGCGGTGAAGGAGCCAGTCGCCGATCGCGCCGCCGGCGAGCACGCCCGCGACGGCGCCGCCGCCGACCACCAGAAGCAGCAGGCTCGCGAGCGCCTGGTCGATCCCGTACTGCTTCGTGGTGAACTCGATGCCGAACGTCTGGACGCCTGCGAGGAAGTAGTAGCCGCAGGCGCTCGCCGCGATGAGGACGACGTTCGTGCGGATGCGCAGGATGTAGCGCGCGGCCGAGACGATGCCGAGCCGGCGGGGATCGACCGTCAGCACGAGCTCGGGATCCGGCTCGAGCCCGCGCTCCCGGGCGAGGCGCTGCGCCTCGGTCTCGTGCGATGCCTCCTCTTCTGAGGCAGGCGGTGCCGGCCCCGTCCGGGCGGTCTGGGACGGCAGCGTGGCCGCGCCGCCCCGCTCCGGCTCCGGCAGCCGGAACATCAGCCAGGCGAGGACGAACGCCGGGATCGCCAGGATCACGAACGCGGCGCGCCACGAGAGGGCCGCGATGTCGCCGGTGACGGCGAAGCCCACGCCGGCGCCGATCAGCTCGCCCGCGAGGATGTACCCGTAGATGCGGCCGCGCTCGGCCGCAGGGAAGTAGTCGCCGACGAGGGACGCGACCATGGGACCGGCCGCTGCGGTGACGCCGCCGAGGAAGAGGCGCGCGAGCAGAAGCTCGCCGAACGAGCCCACGGTCGCGCTCCAGATCATCGCAGCGCCCCACAGCGTGATCGCGGCGCCGAGCGTCCACGTCCGCCGGACGCGGTCGGCGAGGACGCCGAACGGCAGGCTCGCGACCGCGGCCACGATCGAGGTGACCGACACGAGCAGGCCGATGTCGGTGTTGCTGATGTGGAGGCTCGCCCGCAGGTGCACCGCCGAGGCGCCCACCGTCGTCGCGTCGGCGCTCGAGAGCGCGAGGACGCCGGCGAGCATGAGGACCACCCGTGTGCGCGCCGCCCCGCCGAGCGTGTGCGTCAGGGCGCGCGCGCCTGCCCGCCCGACCCTGCGCACCGCGGCCGCGGCGGACCCGGTCGCGCTCCGCTGCGCTCGACTTTCGTCTGCCGTCATGTCCGCATGGTGGAGCTTCTCACCCGGTCAGGCTCCGTAGAGCGCGAGCGCATCCCGCGCAGGACTCCTCGCGCCGCCGCCTCGAGCTCCCCGGTGGCAGCAGCCGGGGCAGAACCGCTGCGAGCGACCTCCGCGGCGCTCGGAGCGACCGCCTCACCATGACCCGAACCCTACGGGCGGATCAGGATGGGCGTGCCCGCCGGCGTCAGCGCGAGGAGCCGCCACATCGAGCCCCGGGCGACGGCGGCGAGCGCTGCCGACGCGCGTACGTTCATCCCGACGCTCCCTCGGTCGCGGCCTCGGCGAGCGGTCGTCGGGGGTCGTACGGCCGCCCTCGCGCCGGCATCACGCGCACCGGTAGCGCGTAGACGATGTAGCGGTGCGTCGCGAAGAAGCGCGGATGGCACGCCTGCAACTCGAGCAGCTCGTGGTGCGGCGAGTGGAGGACGGCGAGGTCGTCGGATCGCACGATGCGGTAGCCGGTGACGGCGTAGACGAAAGTCGCGTAGGGCATCCGGATCGTGACCCGGTCGCCCTTCCGCATGTGGTCGATCGCCGAGAAGGGTGCGAGGTAGGTCGTGCGGTGGCCGGCGATGTACACCAGCCTGTTCTGGCCCGGCATGGCCGAGCCGAGGTAGCGTCCCGGCCCCTTCGTCAGCGAGTCGTGGTCGGTGCCGTTGACGACGGCCATGTTCAGCCCCAGTCGCGGCACGACGATCCGGCCGATCGCCTGCCCGCGACGTGCGGCGCGGCGATACGCCAGCGCCGCCCGCGCCACCACCCGCTCCTCACCGGCGACTGCGAGGCTCTGCGGGATGCGGGGCGCGCGATACGACTCGAACTGCCGCTCGAGGCTTCGCGACAGCTTGCCCTGTTCCCAGTGCGTGTAGAGGGCGGTGAAGGGATCCTGCCAGCGCCAGACGACGACGGTCCACACGAGCGCGAGCACGCCCGCCGCTACGAGGAAGGTGCCGAGCAGTCGCAGACGGCGTCTCATCGCTTCATCTTGGCTAATCCGTGTGGGATCCGCGGGTTCGGCGGCTACTGGCCGCCGGCGGGCGTATGCCGCAGCGGTGCGTCGAGCACGACCCGCTCGGGGGGCTTCTGCGGCAGCTCGGACTCGACGTAGGAGCGCACCGCCTGCTCGATGCCGACGTCCTTGCCGGCACGCTCCGACAGGAACCAGCGGTGCTCGAGCACCTGGTGGAACACCTCGGCCGCCGGCAGCCGCCCCCACAGCACCTCGGGCACCACGGCCACCGTCGGCTCGAACACCTCCTCCCGCCAGCGCGAGGCGGCGACGGACTCCGCGATCGGCCTCCCCTCCTTCCGCTCGAGCGCTTCGCGATAGCGGGCGATGTCGTTCAGCATCCGCCGCGCCTGGTTCTCCTGCGCGTCGAGGCCCGTCAGCCTGAGCAGGCGGTGTCGGTGGTGGCCCGGCTCCACGACGAGCGGATCGAGGCGCAGCCTGTAGCCGTCGGGGGTCGCGTCGAGCTGCACCTCCTCGACGTCGAACCCGAGCGCGTTCAGCCGCTCCAGCCGCTCCTCCAGCTTGAACCGCTCGTCGGGGCCGAAGGTCTCCTCCCGGGTCAGCTCGCACCAGAGCGCCTCGTACCGCGCGACGACCTCCGCTCCCGTCTCCTCCGGGTCGAGATCGGGCGGCAGCCCGACCTCGGCGTCGACGTCGAGAAGCTCGCCGACCACGTTCGTGTGGGCGAGCTCGAGGTCGTACGCGCGCTGGCCCTCGGAGAGCCGGCCGTGCAGCTCCCCCGTCTCGGCGTCGACGAGGTAGGCCGACAGCGCGCCCGCGTCGCGTCGGAACAGCGTGTTCGAGAGCGAGCAGTCCCCCCAGAAGAAGCCGCGCAGGTGCAGGCGCGTGAGCAGCTCCGCGAACGCGTTCAGCAGGTGGGTCCGCAGGTCCGGGATCGCGCGCCCGGCGAAGAGCGCCCGGTACGGCAGCGAGAAGTCCAGATGCCGGGTGATCAGGACGGCGTCGAGGTCTCCCTCCCTGCCCGTGACGAGGCCGATCGCCTCGACCACCGGCAGGCCCTGCCCCTCGAGGCGGCGCAGCAGCGCGTATTCGCGGCGCGCCGGCCGCTCCGGCAGCTCCTTCAACGCATAGAGGCGGCCGTCGTAGTCCACGAAGCGCACGACGTGGCGCGAGATGCCGCGGATCAGGTTGACGAACCGCTCCGACTGCCACTCCTCCAGCGGTAGCTCCCACGGCAGGTCGAGGAAGCTCGGGTGGCCCGTCCGGGCCACGAGCTGGAAGCTCGGCGGCATCAGGGGCCGGCGCGGAGCTGCGAGCTCGTCTCGGCTCCCGCGGGCACGGGGTTGGCCGCCAGGTCGTTGCCGCTCAGCTCCGCCTCCGAGAGGAAGCTCGCGAGAACGCCGAAGCCGCGGCGCGAGCGGTTGCCGGACGGGTCGCGGCGCGTGCCGGCGACGGTGTTGCGCCGGACCTCGCACGTCGACTGGTCGTTGCAGTAGATGCCGACGCCGAGGGCGCCGCGCACCTCGTTCTCCTCGACCGTCCCCATCGACATCTCCATCACGGAGATCCCGCGCATCGTGGTGCGGCTGACCCGGTTGCGCGCGATCTCGCTCATCGAGGAGTGCGTCGTGATCCCGTCCATGCCGCCGACCACGGTGCAGCCCTCGACGATGCTCGTGCCGTATCCCATGGTGAACGAGATGTCGATGCCCTGGCCGAACTCGTTCCCGAGCATGTCGATCGAGCAGTCGTGGATGCGCACCGACGCGTACCGCACGTGGATGCCGTCAAGCTTCGCCCCCGACACGGACACGCCGTCGAGAGTCGTGCCGCGGACGCCCTCGACGGTGATGCCGTTCTCGCCGCCGACGACCGAGACGTTGCGGATCGTCACCCCGCTCGCCCGCACGACGATGCCGCCTCGGACGACGGCGCCGGGCGCACCGACGAGTACCTCACGCCGGGTGATCACCAGCGGTCCGCGGTGGACGCCGCCGGCGAGGTGCACGACCGGCGGCCGCAGGGCGTACGCCGTCGCGCCGCCGCCGGCGAGCGCCGCGCCCACCGCGACCGCAGCCGCCGCGCCGAGCTTGCCGAGCTCGCCGCCCTCCTCCGCGTAGCCCAGCCGCAGCAGCGGGAAGCCGGCGTGGGCGAGCACCTGCGAGAGCAGCCAGCCGCCGCCGAAGAGCAGGAGCGCCTGGCCGAGCGGCGCTCCGACGCCGGCGACGCGCATCGCGACGAGCAGGGCGCCGAGCTCGAGCAGGCCGAGCGGCAGGGCCGCCCAGCCCGGCTGGTAGGCGAGCAGCCGGTGGTAGACCTGGAGGTCGAGCGCGAGGCCGACGCCGAGCATCAGCGCGACCGCCTCGACCGGCCACCAGCGATGCTCGACCGCGGCGAGCGCGAGCGCCGCGGCGACGACGGGCGAGAGCGCGGCGAGCCGCGACTCGAGCCGCCCCCTCAGCGTGTACGACACGCTCTGATCCTCCGCAGGAAGGCGTGGGCGCCGTACCTCGCGCCCGCGAGGGTGTCGGCAGCGGGAAACGCCCACTGCGCCGGTACGCCGGCGAGCGCGAGCGTGCGCGTCGCGTCGGTGAGCCCGGGGACCGTCGCGTCGTCCTGGAGCACGACCCACTCGCCCGCCGTCTCGAGGCCGTGCTCGCCGACGAGGGCCGCCAGGAGCGGGTCGTGCCGGAAGCCGCGCAGGAACCCCGTCGCGCAGATCACCTGGCGCGTGCCGTTGACGGCCCTCTCGAGGCGGAAGCGGCCCTCCAGCTCCGCCCGGGCGAGCGGGACGTCGAACTGCCTGCCGGGCGGATAGGAGGGGGCGAGCAGCGTGCGCAACCGGGCCACGCGCTCCTCCTGGCCCAGCCGGTGGAAGGGCGCGAGGCCGCGGCGCGAGAAGTACGGGCGCGGCACGTTGAGCGGCCGCCGCAGCGGCTCGCGCCGCCGCACCGAGACGACCTCGGCGCCGGCGGCCAGCGCGTTCAGCCACTCCGTCGCCGCCGCGAGCCCCGCGCCCACGACCGTGACGCTGGACGCGTAGTCGTGCGGCTCGTAGGAGTGCACGACTCGAGGGTCGCCGCGCAGCTCGTCGGGGACGCTCAGCCCGGGGTGGCCGGGGGCGAGCAGCACGTGCCGGAAGGCGCCGTGGCCGTCGAGGTCGAAGCCGCCGTCCACCGCGCGCACGCGCTCCATGCGCGCGCGCCGGAGGCTCCGGTCCCAGCCGCTCCGCAGGCGCAGCTCCTCGACGTGTCGCAGGAACTCCTGGACGGTGGGGTGGTACCGGTCGAGCAGCGACGCCACGAGCGGCGCGGCGGAGCGCTGCCGCGCCGCCGCGCGTACCGCGAGCCCCGGGAAGGTGGTCGCGAGGCAGTGCCCGTCGCTCTCGGAGCGCATCTCGCGCTGGCGGATCGCCTCCGCCCGCCGCCGCCACGCCGCCGCCGGGTCTTCCTCGGTGCCGAAGACGGCAATCTCGCCCGGGTGGAGCCCGCCGCGGCGCAGGGTCTGGTAGGCGGTGAACCCCGCCAGCCCCGACCCGACGATCGCGACGGCCATTCCTCCTACTTCACGGAGCCGGCGAGCAGCCCTTGGACGAAGTAGCGCTGGAAGGCGAAGAAGACCACCAGGGGCACGACGAGGGACAGGAAAGAGGCCGGCGCGATGATGTCGATGCTGGTTCCGAACTCGCGCAGCTGCCCGGCGATCCACACGGTGATCGGCCGCACGTTCTGGCCGAACGTGAGCGCCACCAGCAGGTCGTTCCACGTCCACAGGAACTGGAAGATCGAGAGGGAGGCGATCGCCGGCAGTCCGAGCGGCAGGATGAGGCGGAGGAAGATGACGAACTCGTTCGCCCCGTCGATGCGGGCCGACTCGAGGATGTCCTTCGGTATCCCGGCGAAGAAGTTGCGGAGCAGGAAGATCGCGAACGGCAGCCCGAACGCGGCGTGGAAGAGGATGATCCCGAGGACGGTGTCGAACAGCCCGAGCTGGTCGTACAGCCTGAACATCGGGATCAGCGCCATCTGCAGCGGCACCACCAGGAGCGCGACGACGCCGAGGAACAGCCAGTCGCGGCCCGGGAAGTCGAGCCAGGCGAACGCGTAGCCCGCGAGGGCGCCGAGAACGGCGACGATCACCGTGTTTCCGACGGCGATGTAGGCCGTCGTCTTCAGGGCCGTGATCAGCCCCTGGTTGTGGAAGAGCGCGCTGTAGTTGGAGAAGGTGGCCGTGCTCGGGTGCGAGAAGATCTGCCACCAGCCCTTCGAGGCGAAGGCCGACGCCGGCAGGATCGACGTGATGAAGAGGCCGAAGGTCGGGACGAGCCAGAGGAGCCCGACGGCCGCGAGCACGAGGTGCACCGGCGTCTTCGCGATTCCCCGCAGGATCTTCGCCGCGGCGCTCTCGCGGCGGGCCGGCAGCTCCATCGCGGGCGCGGCGGCGGCCATTACGCGGACTCGCTCCGGAAGCGGCGGATGTTGAGCGCGAGGACCGGGATCACGAGCAGGAACAGGAACACCGCGATGGCCGAGCCCACGCCGAAGTTGCCCGCTCCCTGGAACGCCGTCCGCCACATGGCGAGCGCGATCACGTTCGCCTTCGCCTGCGACGACTCCGGCGCGAGGGCGAACACGATGTCGAAGACCTTCAGGACGTTGATGATCATGGTGATGAAGACGACGGTGAGGACGGGCGCGAGCAGCGGCACCGTCACGCGCCTGAAGACCTGCCATTCCCCGGCACCGTCGGTGCGGGCAGCCTCGAGCACGTCTCGCGGCATCGCCGCCAGCCCTGCGGCGATCACCACCATCGCGAACCCGGCCCAGATCCAGATGTAGGCGATCAGGAGCGACGGGATGATCAGCTTGGTGCCGAGCCAGGAGTAGCCGCCGAACGGCTTCCTGAACGTCGCGGGGCCGATCGCGGCGCGGTAGCTTCCGGCGGGCACCTTCGCGAAGTCGAAGGTGCCGTCGGGCTGCGTGGTCGTCGTCTGCACAACCTTGCCGGCGGCGGAGCGAAGCTCGATGCTGACGCCCGGCAGCCCGAGCTCGCCCTGCTCGACGACGCCGACCTTGCCGCCGCCGGGCTTGAAGTCTCTCCACACCGTGCCGACCACGTCACCCGGCTTCGGCGGCGGCTGCACGGCCTGCTTCGCGTCCTTCGGCACCGACTCGGGCGGGATCCCGGTGACGCCGAGGTGGCCGACGCCGCCGGGCCGGAGCGGCGTCTGCAGCACGTACCCCTTCTGCGGGCTCCCCTGGACGGCCGGCGTCGAGGGAGAGGCGGCCGACAGGACGCCGGGCTTCTGGAAGGCGTCCGAGATCGACCGGCCGAGCGCGTTGATCGCTCCCTGGCTCGGGTCCTGCTGGTACATGATCCGCCAGGTCACGCCCGTCGCGAACGCGGAAATGGCCATCGGCAGGAAGACGACCGTCTTGAAGGCGACCCTCCACCCGACCCGCTCCGTGAGGACGGCGAAGATCAGGCCCAGGGCGGTGACGAGCGCCGGCACGACGGCGACCCAGATCAGGTTGTTGACGATCGCCTTGAACAGGAGGTTCTGGCTGTAGCTCAGCGGGTCGAACAGGGCCCTGAAGTTGTCGATGCCGACCCAGCGCCCGAGGTAGCCCGTCTGGCCGAAGAAGCTGCGGACGACCGTGTAGATCGCCGGGTACACCATCCAGACGAGCAGGAGGGCGACGGCAGGCCCGAGGAAGACGGCGCCGACGACGTACTTCGCGAAGCGCCCGGGCTCCGCGGAGGGGGGCGGAGCCGCCACGACGGGCGGCTCCGCGGTGATGCTCTGGCCGCTGCCGCTCAAGCGGCTACTTCCCCTTCCTGTAGGACTTGGCCGCCGCAGCCTCGAGCTGCGACGCGATCCCGCTCGCGTTGCTCGGGTTCTTCAGGAAGTCCTGGAAGAGGCCCCACTCGCCCTGGGCCGCGGTGGCTCCGAACGACGCCGGCTGCTCGTCGGACATGTCGAAGACGACGGCCTTCGCCGTCTGCAGCGGCGTCTCGATCGCGCGGGTGATCGGATCGGGATAGACGCTCGCGCTCATGTTGTGGTTGCCGGTGCCGAAGCCCCCGGCCTTCGCCCACGTCGACGCCGCCTCCGGGGAGGCGAGGTACGTGACGAACGCGCGGATTGCCGGCGTGTCCTTGAACGTGACGATCAAGTCGCCGGCGACCTCGACGGCGCTCGCGCCGGGGCCCGGCTTGATCGTGGGGAACACCGCTGCGTTGAAGCCCGTGTTCGCCTTTGCCTTCGTGGACGAGGCGATCACTCCGCCGACGAAGTCGGCCTCGAAGACGATGGCCGCCTTCGGGGGCGACGAGAACGCGTTCGTGACGGAGTCGTTGAAGTTGTACTGGAGCGCTCCGCTCGTGCCGCCGGCGACGTTCGGCTTGTCTCCGAGAACCTGTGCCATCGTCTTCAGCGCGGTGATCACCGACGGGTCCGTCCACTTGATCTTGTGCGCGGTCAGGGCGTCGTACTTCGCCTGGCCGAACGTGCGGAGGTAGATGTTCTCGAACAGGTCTGTGAGGGTCCAGCCCTCCGCGCCGCCGATCGAGTAGGCGGGCGTGCCCGACGCCTTCAGCGTCTTCGCGGCCGACAGCAGTTGCGCCCACGTCTTCGGCGCCTTGACGCCCGCAGCCTTGAAGGCCGGGACGTTGTACCAGTAGAGCGACTTGTTGGCAGCCTTGTAGACGAGGCCGTAGAGCTTGCCGTCGAACGTCCCGAGCTTCAGCCAGACCGGCGCGAAGTTCTTCCGAATCGCGGCAGTCGCGTAGGTGATCGGCTTCAGCTTGCCCTGGTCGGCGAACTGCTTGATCAGACCCGGCTGCGCGATGTCCGCGATGTCGGGCGGGTGACCGCCTGCGACCGCGGTCGTGAGGACGGTCGGGATGTTGTTGCCGACCGGGTTGTAGTTGACGTGCACCTTCGGGAACTTCTTGTTGAAGGCCTTGATCACCTGGTCGAGCTGCTTCTGGCCGGTCGACGAGGTCCAGACCCCGTCGAAGGAGATCGAGCCCGAGACGCTCGAGCTGGGAGTGCCCGTCTGCCCCCCCGAGGTCGTCGCCGGGGTGGAGCTCTTCTTCGAGCTGCCGCATCCCGCGGCGAGCGCGACGAGGGTGAGGAGGAGGACTGTCGCGACTCCGATGCCGCGAAAGAGGCGGTACTTCACGATGCGGCTCCTTTCGTGGTGCTTTCGTCGTAGATTCCGAGGCCGGTCTCCGTGTCGAAGAAGTGAAGGGCGCGGGAGTCGACCGCCACGTCGACCTGTTGGCCGAGGCGAACGCGGGAGCGTGCCCCGAAGCGGCCGACGAGCGAGGCGGAGTCGGGAGCCCCCTCGGCGAGCTGGGCGATCTTGCGCTCGTCGCCGACGTCGTGCGCGAGCTCCCGGACGTCGTCCGTGACGGCCTGCTTGGCGGCGATCGAGAAGTGCACCATGATCTCCGAGCCCAGCGCCTCGGTCAGGTCGACCTTGCCGTGCAGGTGCTGCTCGGGCGGCACGTCGGTCGCGAGGCTTGCGTCCTCGAGATCCTCCGGACGGATGCCGAGGATGACGGTTCGGCCGACGTAGCTCTTCAGCGCCGGACGCGCGGAGAGCGTCTCCTCGCCGACGCCCAGCGTCTGCTCGCCCACCTTGGCGCCATAGCCGCCGTTCTGGCGCTCGAGCGTCGCCTCGATCATGTTCATCGCGGGGCTGCCGATGAAGCCGCCGACGAACAGGTTCACCGGACGGTCGTAGAGCGTCTGCGGCTCGTCGACCTGCTGCAGCTCGCCCTTCCGCATCACGGCCACGCGCTGACCCATCGTCATCGCCTCCACCTGGTCGTGCGTGACGTAGATCGTCGTCACGCCCAGGTCGTGCTGCAGGCTCGCGATCTCGGCGCGCATCTGCACGCGCAGCTTCGCGTCGAGGTTCGAGAGCGGCTCGTCCATCAGGAAGGCGGACGGCTCCCGCACGATCGCGCGACCCATGGCGACGCGCTGCCGCTGTCCGCCGGAGAGGGCGCGAGGCTTCCGTTTGAGGAACGGCTCGAGCCCGAGGACGCGTGCGGCGTTCTGGACGCGGCGCTCGATCTCGTCCTTCGGCAGCTTCTTGATCCGCAGCCCGAAGGCGATGTTCTCGTACACCGAGAGGTGCGGGTAGAGGGCGTAGCTCTGGAAGACCATGGCGATGTCGCGGTCGCGAGACGGGACGTGGTTCACCGCGCGGTCGCCGATTCTCAGCACGCCGCGCGAGATGTCCTCGAGCCCGGCCACCATCCTGAGCGCCGTCGTCTTCCCACAGCCCGAAGGCCCCACGAGCACCATGAACTCCTGGTCGCGGATCTCGAGGTCGAGATCGCTCACCGCGGTCGTGCCGTCGGGGTACGTCTTCGTCACCCCATCGAACGTCACCGCCGCCATTCGCCCACACCTCCGGTCGGTAGCTCGGCGAGATCCTACAACGCGGGCAGTGGCCGCAACCCCGGGCGGCGTAGGGGCTCGTACACTCCTGCATGGTCCGCGTCCGCTTCGCGCCGGCTCCGACCGGGTCGCTGCACCTGGGCAACGCGCTGAGCGCCGTGGCGAATCGGCGGTTCGCCGACGAGCACGGAGGCTCGCTGCTACTGCGGATCGACGACACCGACCCGGCGCGGAACCTGCCCGGCGGCGCCGACCGCGTGGTCGGCGACCTCGAGTGGCTGGGGATCGCGTGGGACGAGGGGCCTCTGCGCCAGAGCGAACGCTTCGTCCGCCACCGCGAGGCCGCGCACGCGATCGGCGCCCCCGACGCGGACGGAGCGCTGCGCTTCGGCCGCACGACGCTGCTGCGTCCGGACGGGACGCCGACGTACCAGCTCGCGAGCGCCGTCGACGACCTCGACCTCGCGATCACGCATGTCATACGCGGCTCCGACCACCGCGCCAACGCGGAGCTCCAGGCCGAGCTCATCGGGGCCCTGGGCGGCACGCCGCCGGAGTACGTCCACCACGGCCTCCTCCTCGGGCCGGACGGGCAGAAGCTCTCGAAGCGGCACGGGGCGTCGTCGCTCGCCGACCTGCGCGAGGCCGGCATCCCGGCCGAGGCGGTCCGCGCCTACCTCGAGGAGCTGGGGCTGCCGCGGCACGACGTCCAGCTCGACCTCGCCCGGCTACGGCGGCTCTCGATCGAGGCGCTGGCGCGCCTCGGCGACGAGGAGCTCGCAGGGCGGGTCGGCGTTCCGCTCTCGATGGCGCCGGTGCTGCGCGGCGCGCGCGACCTCGCCGAGGCGCGCGACTACGCGGCCTCCGTGCTCGAGGCGCCGCAGGTGGTGGTGGACGAGCCGGAGACGCTCGCCCGGTTCCGCGAGCTCGTCGAGGGCGGCCTCGACCCGCGCGGAGTCGTGCGCGAGCTGAAGGCCGTCGGCGCGAACCTCAAGGCGGTGCGGCTGGCGCTGACGGGACGCGAGCGCGGCCCCGAGCTGTGGGCCGTGATTGCCGCGCTGCCGCGGGACGAGCTGCTGCGGCGCACTGCTCTACGCTAGCCGGATGCGCGTCTACGACACGTACACCGGCGGCCTGGTGGAGCTGCCGGCGCCGCCCGGGCCGATCCGGATGTACTTCTGCGGGCCGACGGTGTACCGGCGCATCCACGTCGGGAACGCCGTCCCCTTCGTGCTCTCGCTGTGGCTGAAGCGCTGGCTCGAACGGCGCGGCTACGAGACGAGGCTCGCCGTCAACATCACCGACATCAACGACAAGATCTACGACGCCGCGCCCGGAGCGAGCGCCGCCCTCGCGCAGGACGCGACCAGGTGGTACGTCGAGGACACCGACCGGCTCGAGCTCGGCCGGCCGGACGTCGAGCCGACGGCGGTCGAGACCGTGCCGGATCAGGTCGCGCTGATCGAGCAGTTGCTCGAGCGTGGCGTCGCCTACGAGGTGCAGGGCGACGTCTACTTCCGGGTCGGCCGCTTCGCGGACTACGGGCGGCTCTCGAACCAGCGGCTCGACCAGGTGGAGGAGCAGGAGCCGAACCCGCTCAAGGAGGACGCGCGCGACTTCGCGCTCTGGAAGGCGAGCAAGCCGGGCGAGGACACCTGGTGGGAATCGCCGTGGGGACGCGGCCGCCCCGGCTGGCACATCGAGTGCTCGGCGATGTCCGAGAAGCACCTCGGCACCAGCTTCGAGATCCACGGCGGCGGGCTCGACCTGAAGTTCCCGCACCACGAGAACGAGATCGCGCAGTCGCGCGCGCTCGGGCACGACTTCGCGCGTGCGTGGATGCACAACGGCATGCTCAGCTTCGCCGGAGCCGAGATGCACAAGTCGCTCGGCAACGACGTCTCGCTGAAGGACGCGCTCGACCGGTGGGGCCGCGAGAACGTGCTCGTGTTCTTCATGACCGGTCACTGGCGGAAGCCGCTCGACTACTCCGAGGAGACGCTCGCCCAGGCGAAGGCGCAGGCCGACACCTTCCGCAACTTCTTCCTCGACACGCCGGCGGCCGGCGAGCCGCAGGAGCAGGAGCGGCTCGCGGAGGTGCTCGACGACGACTTCAACACCCCGGACGCCCTGGCGCTCTTCCACGAGTGGCGCGGCCGCGGCCTGGCGGCCGACGTGCGGGCGGGCCTGGACGTGTTCGGACTGGCTTCGCTCGCCGCGGCGGAGGACGCGCCCGCAGAGCTCCTCGACGTGGCCGCGCGGCGCCGGGACGCGCGCGCGGCCCGGGACTTCGGGGAGGCCGACCGGCTGCGCGACGAGATCCTCGCCGCGGGCTGGGAGGTGCGCGACGAGGCCGGCGGCTTCCGCCTCGTCAGGCGCGCGTGAAGAGAGAGGAGGTCTACGGCCGGCGGCCTGTACGGGAGGCCGTGCGCGGGCCGCGCGAGGTGCTGGAGCTCTGGGCGACCGAGCGTGCCGTCAAAGCAGAAGCCTGGTTGCGCGACCTGGAGACGCCGCGGGTGCAGGTGAAGCTCGAGCGCGACGTGAGCGAGGCCGCCGGGACGCGCGACCACCAGGGGGTGCTCGCGTGGTGCGAGCCCTACCGCTACGCAGACGCCTACGAGCTCGCGGCGGCCGGGCGGCCGCTGCTCGCGTGCCTCGACCAGGTCAGCGACCCGCGGAACCTCGGCGCCGTCTGCCGCAGCGCCGAGGGGGCGGCTGCCACCGGCGTCGTCGTGCCCGCTCACGGCTCCGCCCGGGTCACGGCGGCCGTTTGCCGCTCCTCCGCCGGGGCGGTCGAGCACCTGCCCGTGGCGGTGGTGCCGAACCTCGCGCGATACCTCGAGGAGATCAAGGGCGGCGAACTCTGGGTCGCCGGGGCCAGCGGCGACTCCGGCACGCCGATGTGGGAGGCCGACCTCTCGGGCGGGCTCGCCTTCGTCTTCGGCGCCGAAGGGAGAGGCCTTCGCCCGCTCGTGCGGCGGCGGTGCGACCTCTCCGTCGCGATCCCACAGCTGGGGCGGGTCGAGTCGCTGAACGTGAGCGTGGCCGCTGCGCTCCTCCTCTACGAGGCGCGGAGACAGCGAGGTGGCTGAGCCGACGCTGTACCTCTTCGACGGGTTCAACCTCCTGCATGCAGGCGGCTTCGCCTCGCCGGCGGAGCTCCGGGACCTGCTCGCGAGCTGGGTCGCGGCGAAGGGCGCACGGGGCGTGCTCGTCTTCGACGGGTTCGGCGCGGACGAGCAGCACGGCCCGCTCCAGGTGCGGTGGGCTCCCGACGCCGACACGCTGCTCGAGCGGCTCGCGGCCGAGCGCCGCTCCGCCGAGCAGGTCGCGCTGGTCTCCTCCGACGTCGCCGTGCGCGGGACCTCGGGCGGGGAGGTCCGCAAGCTCTCGTCGCAGACCTTCCTCGAGGAGCTCGCGCCGCCGGCGCACGCGGACGGCGCGCGCGGCGACCTGCGGGACCGGCTCGACCCCTCCACGCTCGCCGAGCTCGAGCGGCTGCGCCGCGGCCGGTAGGGCGAACGCCTGTTCGTATCACGTTGGGTCCTCCGCAAATGGACTTGTAAAAGCTTCCACTCGCTGCTATCTTCGGCCTCAACTTCAGGGTGAGACTTCGGGTGGCGGGTTGAAGGTGCCGCCACCGGAAACGCCCATGAGACCGGGGGAGAGCCCGTGGCCGCTCGCAGCGCGATAGCGTACTCACCACAGAAAGCTCAACGAGAGCTTGAGGATCTTCAGCTGGTGCTCCGCGCCGCCAACGGCGACTCGGAGGCGATGGACGCGCTGATCCGGCGCTACACCGGCTTCGTCCGTCTGAAGGCGAGCTCGTACTTCCTGGCCGGCGGCGACGCCGACGACCTCATCCAGGAGGGGCTGATCGGGCTCTACAAGGCTGTCCGCGACTTCCGGGCCGACAAGGAGACCTCGTTCCGGAGCTTCGCCGAGCTCTGCGTCACCCGGCAGATCATCACTGCGATCAAGACGGCGACGCGCTTCAAGCACTCGCCGCTGAACAGCTACATCTCGTTCAGCCACACCCCCGCGGGTCAGGACTCGGAGGGCGACTGCACGCTCGGCGACGCCCTGCCGGGCTCGGCCGTCGACGAGCCGTCGGTGATGGTCATCTCGACCGAGGAGCTCCAGAGCCTGGTCTTCTCCCTCGGCACCGGCCTCTCGAAGCTCGAGTCCGACGCGCTGCGCCTCTACCTCGAGGGCGCCTCCTACGAGGACATGGCCGAGCGGCTCGGGTGCGACACGAAGACGATCGACAACGCCCTCCAGCGCGTGAAGCGCAAGATCATCTCGCATCAGAAGGGCCGCGAAGTCGTTCTATAGCAACGCGGCCGATCTCGTAGTCGGCGGCAAGGCGGATGCGACTCCGCTGGTTGTTCCGTGCGGGATCGACCCGGAGCGCAGCCTCGCGTGTCAGCGGAAGGACGTCGATCGGGACGAGGTAGACGACGGTCGTTTCGCGGCAGAAGATGGCGAAGAAGTCGACCTGGCCGCGGTAGTCGCGGCGCGCCATCCGCGGATTGGGATGGTGCGCGTAGGAGTTGCACACCGGGAAGATGACGGCTCCACGGCGCAGTCGACCCGTCTTGCACTGCACGCGCGAGACCACCCCGTCGCGGTCGATGACAACGTCGCAGCGCGTGTTCTCGCCGAACGGCAGGTACGTCGCGAAACCGTTCTCCTGCAGCGCGGCAATGATCGCAAGCGTCGAGCGGTCGCCGATGTCCTTGGGGTGCTCGATGTTGTCAGCGTCGCATACGTATCGGCTGGGCCGTGTCCGATCCGGACCGCCGCGGCATCGCCTACGATGGGCGTGGCGCCGGAGTAGCTCAGCTGGTAGAGCAATTCCCTTGTAAGGAATAGGCCGTGGGTTCGAGTCCCACCTCCGGCTCTCGGAGACTTCCAAGCACATTTCCAAAGCCTCACCGCCGTTCGGCGGGCCTGCGGGGTTAGGGAGTGTGCGATCCTCGCTGACCGCCCTCGGCGGAGCTTCCCGCATCGTCGGCAACCCCCACGAGCGCGAATCATCGCTGACCTACGCCGCTGTTGCGGCGATTCACGCGCTTACCAGTGCCAGCGCGAGCCGCCTGAGCATCGTGACGCGCCAGTCCCTCCTACGAGGCTCGCGTCGGCACGAGGAGCGCGGCCAGCACGTCCGGCAGCTCCTCCTCCACCCGCGCCTTGCGCACGTAGTCGACGGCGCCGGCGGCCCTCACCTCGAGGACACGCTCCTCGTAGTCGTGGCCGCTGATCGCCACCACGGGCAGCCCGGGGGACGACTCGTGGAGCTGCCGCGTCGCCTCGATGCCGTCGAGCACCGGCATCTCGATGTCCATCACCACGAGCTCGGGGTTGAGGCGCTGGACGAGCTCGACCGCCTCCATGCCGTTCCGCGCGCGCCCGACGACCGTGAAGCGCCCGTCCTGCTCGAGCACCCTGCCGAGCGCGTCGAGGAAGTCCTCCTCGTCCTCGGCCAGGACGATCCGGTACGGCTTGTCCGCCCCCACGCGCGCCACAGGCTAGCGCGGCAAGGTCCGGATCGTGCGATTTTCTACGATAGGGGCGCCGCAGCGCGGCTGCGGGACCCGTTCCCGCGCGGCCGAGCCGCCTGCTCGTGCGGGAGCTCCACGAAGAAGGTCGATCCGGTCGCGCCGTCGGACTCGACCCAGATGCGCCCGTCGACGCGCCGGATGAGCTCTCGACAGATGTAGAGGCCGAGCCCCGTCCCGCCGATGCCGCGCGTCATGTCCGGATCGAGCCGGTAGAACTTCTCGAAGATCCGGCGCTGCTCCGGGGGTGGGATGCCGAGGCCCCGGTCGGAGACGGCAAACCGGACGTGGTGGTTGCGCGACTCGACCGCAACGGTCACGGCACCGCCCTCAGGGGAGTACTTGATGGCGTTGTCGATGAGGTTCCCGAGCACCTGGCGGAGCTGGCCCGGGTCGGCCGCCACCGCCGGCAGCTCGGCGGGCGCGTCGAGGACGAGCTCCACGTTCTCGGGCAGGTGCGTCCGCGCCGCCTCGACCTCCAGCCGCGCCGTCTCGAGCGGGTCGCACGGCTCGATGTTCGCGTGCAGCCGCCCGGAGTCGAGCTGGCTGGCCAGCAGCAGCTCGTTGACGATCGCCGCGAGCCGGTCCGACTCCTCCACGATCACCTCGAGCAGCTTGTCGCGGAGCTGCTCCTCGAGCTCGACGTCGCCCCGGCGGAGCGTCAGCGCGGCCCCGTAGATCGCCGCCAGCGGCGTGCGTAGCTCGTGCGACACCGTCGCAACTAGGTCCTGGCGCATCGTCTCGAGCAGGCGCTCCTCCGTCAGGTCGCGGAAGGCGAAGACGGTCCCGTCCTCGAAGCCGACCGCGGAGAAGGAGAGCCACAGCTCGCGCCCGCGCACCTCGAGCGGCAGGTTCTCGGCCCGCGCGGGCTCGCCGGCCACCGCCACCGGAAGCCGCGGCTCCACCGTCTCCCACCCCGGCACGACCGCAGCCGCGGAACGCCCGAGCACGTCGCTCTCCGCCAGCCCCGTGATCCGCTCGGCGGCGTGGTTCCAGAGACGGATCCGGCCGCTCCGGTCGACGAGGCAGACGCCGTCGCCGATCGTCGCGAGCACGCGCGCCGCCTGCGCCCGCTCCTCGGCCTCCCGGTACAGCTCGGCGTTCTCGATCGCCGTGGCGGCGCGGCGTGCGAGCTCCTCGGCCAGCAGCAGGTCGTCCGGCCCGAAGCGGCGCCGCGAGTCGGACGACACGAGCGTCACCGCACCGAGGATCCGCCCACGACCGCGCAGCGGCACGCACATGTAGGAACGGAGGCCGAGCTGGCGGAGCAGCTCGAGGTGCAGGTCGTCCCGCGCCGCGGCGCGCAGCATCTCCTCCGGGATCTCCGGGACCACCTCCGGCTCGCCCGACCGGATCACGGCCGCGGGGCCGGTCGTCGCCGCAGGGTCGGGCGGGTAGCGCTCCTGCAGCTCCCGCGCGAAGGTGGCGCCGACAGGGTCGACGTGGGAGATCGCGAGCTGGACGATGCTCCCGTCGGGCTCGACGGCGTGCACGATGCACCAGTCCGCGATCTCGCCGGCCGCCAGCTCGGCGACGTGCTTCAGGGTCTCGCGGTAGTCGAGCGAGCGCGACAGCGCGTCGCCGGCGGCGATGATGAAGTTGTGCTGGTCCTCGATCAGCCTCCGGTCGTGGATGTCGGTCGCGGTACCCACCCAGAACTCGATGCGGTCGTACGCGTCGCGCATCGGGACGGCGCGCCCGAGATGCCACCGGT
>JBBWZD010000198.1:0-15406 GCA_039648875.1 Actinomycetota bacterium | reverse complement strand
AGCTCGAGCACCTCGATCCTGCGCGCCTGCACCGCCCACAGGCTCTGCCCCTGACGCGCGCCGCGCGCGCGGTAAGGCGGCCGCAGCTCTGCCTCGACCGCGGCGGCGAGCGGGTCGAGCGACGACTCGGGCCCCTCCTCCACGAGCACCGTCCCGTCCGGCAGCGTCACGAAGCGGACGAGGTCGCCCTCGACGTCCACCGCGTCGGCCGTGACCGTCACGTCCCATTCCCGGGGGCGCTGGATGCCGTGGATACCGATCTCCTGCCACGCCGGGCGGGGGTCGAGCCGCGGCGCGTCGGCCATGCCGGCCTCGCGGGCGAGGCGCTCGTGCAGCGGCTCCCGCCGCCGGAACAGGCTCACCCTACGGCTGGAGCTCCGGCGGGAGCTCGACCTCGGCCCCCGGCTTGACGCCCGTCCGGCGCCTCGCCGTCCGCTTGTCGCGCTCGTCGCCGATCTGGCGGAGGAGCTTCTCGGTCAGCTCGTCGATGGAGGCTTTCATGTCGCGCGACGCCTCGCGGGCGCGAAGCGTGTGGCCCTTGAGCCAGACCGTCGCCTCGGCCACCTGGTTCGCCGCGACGGAGGGATTCCGCTCGACGGCGAGCTCGAGCTCGACGCGGGTCAGCTCGTGCACCTTCCGGTCGAGCTTCGACAGCTTGCGCTCCGCGTACCGCCGGATCGAGTCGCTCACCTCGAGGTTCTTGCCCTTGACGTGAAGCTGCATCTCGCCTCCTCGATCGACGTCGGTCCGCCTCCGAAGCCTAACCTCGCATCGCCCGGACCGCGCGCGCGAAAGTCACGACGTCCACGCGCTCCGCCCCCGCCCGCCGCAGCGCCCGCGCCGCCGCGCCGACCGTCGCGCCGGTGGTGTAGACGTCGTCGAGGAGGATGACCCGCGCCGGCGCCGCGACGCGCGCCGCGAATGCTCCGGCGACGTTGCGGCGCCGGTCCGCGAGCGGGAGGCCGCGCTGGCGCCGCGAGCCGCCGGCCCGGACGAGCAGCGGCTCGCAGGGGAGCTGCCAGCGCACCGCGAGCGCCGCGGCCAGCCGGCCCGCAGGGTGGTGGCCGCGCTCCCGCCGGCGATCTCCGTCGGCGGGCACGTAGGCGAGAACGTCCGCCTCCGGGCGCGGCAGCCGCTCGGCAACGACCGCGGCCGCCTCCGCGGCGAGGCGGCGCAGGCCGTGCTCCTTCCAGGCGGCGACGACGCGGCGCACGTCGGGGTCGTAGGCCACGGCAGCGCGGGCCGAGGCGAAGTCGAGCCGCCGGCCGGCGCACTCGAGACAGCGGGCGACCGGCCACGCCGTCGGCGCGCCGCACCGCTCGCACAGCGGCGGGACCAGCGGCGGCAGCGAAGCCCGGCAGGCGGCGCAGAGCTGCGCCCCGCCCGCGCGGCAGACGAGGCAGCGCTGCGGCAGCAGCAGGTCGAGCATTCCCCGACGCTACGGGCACCGACGTGCCCGAACGGTCAGGAGTTCGTCAGCGCCTCCGCCCGGCCGACCAGCTCCTGGAGCTGGGCGAAGCCGGCGCGCCAGGTGTCGGCGGAGCGCAGGTCGAGCCCGAACGGCTCCAGCAGGGCGGCCGGCGAGGCCGAGCCGCCGGCGGAGAGCAGCTCGAGGTAGCGCGGCACGAACGCATCCGGGTCCTCGCGGTAGCGGCCGTGCAGCAGCAGCGCCACGAGCTGGGCGAACGAGTACGCGTACGTGTAGAAGCGCGTGTGGATGAAGTGCGGGATATACGACCAGCCGACGCGGTATCCCTCCGGCAGCGCCACCGAGCCGCCGTAGTAGCGCTCGTTCTCCTCCAGCCAGAGGTCCGACAGCCGTTCGGCGCTCAGCGCCCGGCCCTCGCGGCGAAGCGCGTACGCGCGCTGCTCGAAACGCGCCAGCACCACCTGCCGGAAGATCGACGCGAACACGTTCTCCACCAGCTCGGCCGCCAGCGCGACCCTCGTCTGCGCGTCCGACTCCGACTCGAGCAGGAAGTCGTTCGCAAACAGCTCGGCCAGCATCGACGGCACCTCGGCGAGCGCGAGCCCGGTGTGGTACGAGCGGTAGGCCTGCCGCTCCAGCGCCAGCGCGCCGTGCGTGGCGTGACCGAACTCGTGGGCCAGCGTCGTCACGTCCGACATGCGCTCGGTGTAGTTCAGGAGGACGTACGGCAGCACCTGCTTCGAGACGCCCGCGCAGTAGGCGCCGCCCGCCTTGCCGGCCCGCGGCGCCGCGTCGACGTGGCCCGCCTCGAGCGACGTGCGGAAGATGGCCGCGAGCCGGGGCGACACGTGCTCGAAGGCCGTCTCGACGATCTCCACGGCCTCCGGCCACGGGACGGAGCGAGCCTCGCCCAGCGGTGCGTACTGGTCCGCCAGCTCCAGCCGCTCGAGGCCGAGCAGCCGCGCCTTATGCTGGAACCAGCCGCGCGCGATGCCGTGGCTCTCCTCCGTCGCGCTCATCATCGCGTCGACGATGTCAGCGTCGAGCTCGTTGCTCATGTTGGTGGGTTGCATCGGCTCGACGAAGCCGCGCAGCCGGTCCACGCCGAGCCTGTCGCCGA
The DNA here is from genome assembly GCA_039648875.1 of Actinomycetota bacterium. Lineage (GTDB taxonomy): Bacteria > Actinomycetota > Thermoleophilia > Gaiellales > Gaiellaceae > Palsa-739. Next base: position 12,857 of record JBBWZD010000198.1, on the reverse strand, counting down.
CGAGGGCGTCGTAGCAGGCGGCGAGCACGTCCGCCCGCGGCTCGAGCCCTTCGTACAGGGCGCTCAAGGCCGCCCGCCGCAGCTGCGGCTCCGGATGGTGCACGTAGGAGAGCAGCCGGCTGACGTTGTGCGGCTCCTCGCCGTCCCCGCCGTCGAAGGCCACCTCGATCGTCGCCACCTGCCGGTCGTGCAGCGCCTGCCAGGCGCCGACGGCCCCTCGGCGGGCGTTCAGCGCCTGCTCCTCCGCCTCGCCCAGGACGAAAGGCTTCTCCTCGCGCGCGACGCGCAGCCTGTGCGCGTACGGCGCGAGCTGCGCCGAGCAGAGCAGCGCCTCGGCGGCGTCGTCGTCGAGCGCCAGCCACTCGAGGCCGAAGAAGACAAGGCTGTTCTGCATGTCGGCGACGCGGTCGCGGCTGAAGGTCGTGAGGTCGTTCGCCTCGGGGTCGGTCGCGGCGAGGTTGAGGCGCGACGAGACGTAGACCTCGAGCCGCGAGGCGTCCTGCTCGAGCTCGTCGAGCTCGTCGAGCAGCTCGCGCAGCGCAGGGCCGTCCAGCTCGGCCACCCGGCCGCGGTGGCGCTCGCCGAAGGCTCTCGCGGCCTCGGCGAGGGCGTCGATCTGCGCGCGCGCGTCATCCGCGCCGGCGGCGAGCTCGGAGAGGTCCCAGCGGACGTCCTCGGCACGTGTCGCGACGCTCGCCATCCGCGAAAGACTCTATGCCAGCGAGTACTCCGCTCGCGCCGGGAGCCCGGCGCGGGCACGCAGCGCGTTGTCCGCCTGGAGCAGCTGCCTGGGGTCGCCGATGTCGTACCACCTGCCGGGGAAGCGGTACGCGTAGACCGGCCGCCGGCCGTGGAGCCAGGCGACGAAGTTGCCCGGCTGGTCAGGCGGATTGCCCTCGTCCAGGTAGACGTCGACGAGGCCCGCGTGCTCGCGCGAGAAGAGGTAGGCGGCCGTGGCGGCGAGCGTGCTCGGCGGCTCGGGCGGCTTCTCGACGAAGCCGACGATCCGGTCCGCGGCGTCGACCTCGACGATCCCGTACTTGCGGGCGAGCGCGGGCTCGCCGACGTCGTAGACGGCGACTGCGCTCGCGTCGCCCTTGCCGCGCCAGAAGTCGACGTAGTCAGCGAGCGAGAACTCGAAGAGGTTGTCGCCGGCCACGACGAGCAGGTCGTCGTCCAGCGCTGCGCGGTCGCGCACGAAGCGGATGTTGCCGATCGCCCCCAGCCTCGTCTCGTTCGACGTCGTGCCGTCGTTGTGGATCCGGACGTCCCTTCCCACGGCCCACCGCTCGAAGTCGGGCGCGAAGCGCGCGTTCGTCGCGAGGTGCACCTCGCCGACGCCGGTCTCGCGGATCTTGTCGAGGATCCAATCCACCATCGGCCGCCCCCCGACCGGCAGCAGCTGCTTCGGAAGCGAGTCGGTGAGCGGCCGCAGGCGGGTTGCGTAGCCGGCGGCGAGGACGATCGCCTTCACGATCCGGTCCACGCGTCGACGCGACGTCGCGGGACCGCCTCGACCTCCAGGGAGCCGCTGTCGCCGTGTCCCGCGACCTGGTCGCGGGACATGGCGTCTGAGGCGATGTGCTCGCCGCTCAGGTTCCCTCGTCCCAGGAGGCGAGGTAGCGGGCCTGCTCCTCGGTGAGCGTGTCGATCTCGACGCCCATCGTCTCGAGCTTGAGGCGGGCGATCTCCTTGTCGATGTCGGCGGGCACCGGATACACCTTCCGGTCGAGCTCGCCCGCGTGCTGCACGGCGTACTCCACGCTCAGCGCCTGGTTGGCGAACGACATGTCCATCACGAGCGCGGGGTGGCCCTCGGCCGCGGCGAGGTTGACGAGCCGGCCGTCGGCGATGAGGTACAGCCGCCGGCCGTCGGCGAGGGTGAACTCCTCGACGTACTCGCGGGCAGTGCGGGTCTCGGTCGCCACCGACCGCAGCGCCGGGATCTCGATCTCGACGTTGAAGTGCCCGGTGTTGGCGAGAATGGCGCCGTCCTTCATCAGCTCGTAGTGGTCGCGGGCGATCACGCCTTTGTCGCCCGTGGCGGTGCAGAAGATGTCGCCGACCCGCGCCGCTTCGCGCATCGTCATCACCTCGAAGCCGTCCATCGAGGCCTCGAGCGCGCGCAGCGGGTCGACCTCCGTCACGATCACCAGCGCCCCCAGGCCGCGGGCGCGCGAGGCGACGCCGCGCCCGACCCAGCCGTAGCCGGCGACGACGAACTTCTTGCCGGCGAGCAGGACGTTCGTCGCACGGATGATCCCGTCGATCGTCGACTGCCCGGTGCCGTACCGGTTGTCGAACATGTGCTTCGTCAGCGCCTCGTTCACCGCGATGATGGGGAAGCCGAGCTTGCCCTCCGCCTCGAGGGCCTTCAGGCGGATGACGCCGGTCGTGGTCTCCTCGGTGCCGGCGACGATGTCCCCGAGCTGCTCGCGCCGCGCCGAATGGAGGACGCCGATCACGTCGGCGCCGTCGTCCATCGTCAGGTGCGGCTTGTGGTCGACCGCGGCCTCGATGTGGGAGTAGTAGGTGTTGTGGTCCTCGCCCTTGATCGCGAAGACGGAGATGTCGAACTCGTCCACGAGCGCCGCCGCGACGTCGTCCTGGGTCGACAGCGGATTGGAGGCGCAGAGCGCCACGTCGGCGCCCCCCGCCTTCAGCGTCCGCATCAGGCCCGCGGTCTCGGTCGTCACGTGCAGGCAGGCGGCGACGCGGCGGCCGCTCAGCGGCTGCTCGCGCTCGAACCGCTCGCGAATCGCGGCGAGCACCGGCATCTGCCGGTCGGCCCAGTCGATCCGCCGCCTGCCCTCGGAGGCGAGGGCGAGATCTTTCACGTCGTAGCGTTTCGTCGTTGCCATCGTGTCCTTTCTCTAGGCGGCCAGTAGCCGCTCGTGCTTGCGCTGCTCCCACTCCACCCACGCCAGGTCGTCGGCGCCGGCGAGCCAGCCGTCGACGGCCCTGCGGAGCTCGGGCTCGCGCCGGAGCCGCGCCGCGAAGACGACGTCGGAGATCTCGAGGCCGAAACGGCGGCGCAGCTCCGCCAGGCCGAGGAGCTGGTTCAGCTCCCGCAGTCGGTAGAGGCGGTAGCCGGCCGCTGTGCGGGCCGGAACGACGAGCCCGAGCCGCTCCAGGTACCGGAGCATGCGCGGCGACCACGCCGAGCGCGCCGCGGCCTCGCCCACCATCACGCCGTCCACTCCCCTACCTTAACACGAGCATGTCAAGGTTCGGCGGTCCCGGTGCGCCCGTAGGCGTCGTCGAGCCGGACGACGTCGTCGAGCTGAGCGGTCGAGACCTCGAGGATCGTCGTGTCCTCGAGGGCGGTCACGCGGTGGACGGTGCCCGGACGGAAGCGGAAGCAGGCGCCCGCTCCGACGACCTCCGTGTTCAGCACGGCACTGCCGGCGTCCCCGAGCTCGAGCCGGGCGCGGCCGCTCTCGACCTGCCAGCTCTCGTCCTTCTCCCTGTGGAACTGCAGGCTCAGCGAGTGTCCGGAGCGGACGAAGAGCACCTTGCCGGCGTAGTCCTCGGTCTGCGCCCAGATCAGCTCCCAGCCCCACGGCTTCTCGACGCGGCGCGGCTCGAAGGCCCACCGGTCGAGGCCTTCGAGGTTCGGCGAGTCGAGGCTCACGCGAGCACCCGCCGCGGCTGCCAGTCCGGATGCTCCGCCATGAACTGCTCCGCGCGGCGCAGGTCCTTCGGCGTGTTCACCGTGAGCCAGACCCCGTCGTGCCGGTAGCCGCGCAGCTTCCCTTCGGCGGCGAGCTCCGGGAAGGTGCTGTGCTCGTGGTCGCCGCGCTCGGGCAGTCGAGCGAGCGCCTCCTCGCCGAGCACGTACACGCCCGAGTTGACCCAGTGCGGGAGCTTCGGCGCCTCGCTGAACCCGGTGATCGAGCCGTCGTCGGCGAGGTCGACCACGCCGAACGGCGAGTGCACCTGGGCGACCACGATCGTCGCGGCGGCTCCGCCGCGCTCGTGGTCCGCATACAGCCCAGCGAGGTCGACGTCCAGCAGCTCGTCGCCGTTCAGGGCGAGCACCGCGCCGTTGCCACGCCGCCGGGATGCGGCCAGCCGCAGGCCACCGCCGCGGCCGAGGGGCTCCGGCTCGCCGATCGGCACGATCTCGGCGCCGAGGCCGTCGAGGGCGCTCACGAAGGCGTCCTCCTGCCCCGCGCGGCACGCGACGATCACGCGCGTGACGCCGGCGGCGACGAGGCGGCCGACGGTGTACTCCGCGAGCGGGTTGCCGGCGACGGGCACGAGCGGCTTGGGCCGGCCCTGCGCAGCATCCCCCAGCCGTTCCGCCTTGCCCCCGGCGAGGAGCAACGCCTCCATCACACCTGCAGCTCGGGGTCGCGCGCGTGCAGCCCCGGCTCGGCGGGGGACGCGGCGCCGGGACGGCCGACACCCTCGTAGACGAAGCCGGCCGCCTGGGTCGCAGCGGGGTCGAGCAGGTTCCTGCCGTCGATGATCACCGGTCGCGCCATCGCGGCGAGCACCTCCGGCGTGGCCAGCCCCCGAAGCTCGGGCCACTCGGTCACGATCACGGCCGCGTCGGCGTCGGCGACCGCGTCCAGCACTGAGTCGCACAGCTCCACGCCCGGCACGTCGTCCGGGCGCGCGACCGGGTCCCACGCGCGCACCTCTGCGCCCTCTGCGAGCAGGCGGTAGGCGATGACGCGGCTCGGCGCCTCGCGTGTGTCGTCGGTGTTCGGCTTGAAGGCCAGCCCGAGGAGCGCGATCGTCCGGCCGCGGAGGCTGCCGAGGTGCTTCTGCAGCTTCGCGACGACGCGCCTCTTCTGGAGCTCGTTCACCTCCCAGACCGCCTGGAGCAGCAGGAAGGGGTAGCCCGAGTTGCCGGCGAGCTGCCTGAGCGCGGTGACGTCCTTGGGAAAACAGGAGCCGCCGAAGCCCACGCCCGCACGCAGGAAATGGGGCCCCAGGCGGTGGTCGAGGCCGACGCCGCGCGCGACGTCGACGACGTCGGCGCCGACGAGCTCGCACACGTTGGCGATCTCGTTGATGAAGCTGATGCGGGTCGAGAGAAAGGCGTTGGCCGCGAGCTTCACGAGCTCGGCCGACGCGACGTCGGTGCGGACGACCTCGGTCTCGACGCCGCGGAAGAGCCCGACGACGCGCTCGCCGTCCTCGCTGCGGAACGAGCCGACGACGATCCGGTCTGGATTCATGAAGTCGGCGACGGCGCTCCCCTCGGCGAGGAACTCCGGATTCGAGACGTAGCCGACGTGGCTCAACCCGCGTCCGTCAAGGCGGGCCCGGACGTGCTCGCCGGTGCCGACCGGCACCGTGCTCTTCATGACGACGAGCGGCGAGCCGGGGACGTCGGTCGGGAGCTCGTCGACGACCGACCAGACGGCCGTCAGGTCGGCGTCGCCGGAGTAGGTGGGTGGCGTGCCGACCGCGACGTAGAGGAACTCGGCGCCGTCGACGGCCTCCCGGACGTCGAGGGTGAAGTGCAGCCGCTCGCGGTTTCGCTCCAGGACCTCTTCCAGACCCGGCTCGTAGATCGGCACCTCGCCGGCCTCGAGCTGCTCGATCCGCTCGGGCAGGACGTCGCGGATCACCACCTCGTGGCCGAGCTCCGCGAAGCACGCGCCGGTGACGAGGCCGACGTAGCCGGCGCCGAACATGCCGATCCTGGCCATCGAGGAAGCCTACTTCCCGAGCGGCTGGAGACCCTTGGCGACCGCGAGCATCGTCTCGTTGGAGAGCTCGTCGCGCAGGGTGTTGACGACCCAGTAGCTCGCGCTGCCGGCCCGCAGCACGGCCATGTGGATGTGGCCGCCGTTTGTGTAGAGCTCGAAGGTGCGGCGCCCGACGCGGTACGTCCCCGTCGCCTTGCGCAGGATCGGAGCCCCGGTCCAGTCGGTCTCGATCACCTGCCAGTACACGTTGCGTGCCGGCGTGACGAACGTGAGCGCCAGCTCGTGGTGACCTCCGCCCACCCTGAAGGCGCGCACCGGCTCGAGCTCGGCGAGCGCCGAGCCGCTCGCGATCAGGCGCGGTACCATCGCACGGAACGGCAGCCTGGCGCGCACCCCCTTGACCTGCGCGAGGGTCAGCCCCGGCTCGAAGGTCACGCTGGCACGGTGGCGCACGGGCGTCGGCACGCGATGCGCCGCCGGATTCACCAGGTCGCCCCCGAAGCTCCGTCCGACGACGATCACCGTCAGTGGGTCGTGCGCCCGCTGCGCGTACTGGGCGAGCTCCGGCGTCAGCGGCGCCACGACGGTGCGGCGGCCGAGGGCGACGCGCAGCTGGCTCGCGGCGCGCTTCGCATTCGGCTGCACCGGGTCGTAGTAGACGTAGCTCGAGTCGTAGCGCTGGCTCGGAGCGTCGGCGAGGATCTGCGGCGGCAGACGAACCGTGTGGTAGCCGGCGACCGCGAGCTTGTACGACGTGTCGCGCGCGAGCCCCGGGATCGTCGTCCCGTTCAGCACGAGCGTCGTGATGTGCCGCGGCTTCAGCGCCGCGTGCCTGGCGGCCTTCGCCTTCCGGCCGAGCGCCACTGCGTTCGCGCGCTGGGGCAGGCTCACGTCCGGGTGCATGAAGCTCGACACGGCCGCCGCGACGTCCGAGGGCTGGGCGCACAGCTCCGCGCCCTGCAGACCGCACGCCACCAGGTTCGGGATCTCGACGCGGAAGAGGTGGCCCGCCTTCAGGTGGTACGCCAGCCCGGCGTACGACTCGATCTCGCGGAAGCTCGCGGCGCCGCCGGAGCCGCCGCGCGCGACCTCGAGGTTGCTCTTCATCGCGCCGATGATCGACGGGATCCTGAAGATCGACAGGCTCGTCGCCAGCCGGTCCTTCAGCGCCTCGACGAAGAGCTGCTGCCGCGCGACCCGGTAGAGGTCCGAGTCGGTGTGGCGGAAGCGCACGAAGTTGAGGGCCTCCCCTCCGTCGAGCTTCTGGTAGCCCGGATGCAGGTCGATCTTCGCGTAGCCGGTGGGGCCGCCGACGGTGTTGATGTAGCGGTGGTCGACGTCGACGTAGACGCCGTGCAGCTTGTTCACGAGGAGCTTGAAGCCGTGGAAGTCGACCGTCACGAGGTAGTTCACGCCGACGCCCGTCAGCTTGTGCACCGTGTCGAGCGTCCCGCGCGCGTTGCAGCGCGACCACGCCGAGTTGATCCGGTCGGTCGTGCTCGCGGTAGTGGGGTTGCAGTAGATCGGCACGACGAGGTCGCGCGGAAACGACAGCAGCGAGAGCGTGTTCTGCTGCGGATCCGCCCGCATCAGCATGATCGTGTCGGAGAGCGAGGCCCGGCCGAGCGACCGGTCGGCGCCGGCACGGGTGTCGTAGCCGATCACGAGGGCCGTCGCGGGCGCCGACGCCTCGGGAACCTGCTGGAGATCGCCCTGCGCCCGCTTCACCTGCTTCGAATGCGGCGCGATGGCGCCGAGCGTCTCGTGGCCGTAGAGGTAGACGCCGCCGGCGAGACCAGAGCCGATGACCAGGAGCGCCAGGAGGATCCAGCCGAAGATCCGGGCTGCGAGGCGGGCGCCGGAGCGGCGCGGGGGCTCCGGCTGCCTGTACCGCCGCATCGGCTCGAGCACGGCGGGCGGAAGGACGGCCCGCCCGTTGCCGTTGACTCCCGACGTGCGGCCGATCCCTCTCTTCAGCGTGGTCCGCATACGTAAAAGTTCGGCGCCCGCACCGGGCGCCCTCGGCCACGATACCGAAGTGCCCGGCGGGCTTCGGCGGGAAGCTAGAGCGCCTCGACCGTCCGCTCGGCCAGCCAGCGCGCGACACCGAGCGGGCTGCCGTCGGCCGCCTCGTACGCGGCGCGCTGCTCCGAGGCGCCGTCGCCCCGGTCGAGCAGCGGCCCCAGCAGGGCGAGCTCCTCGGCGCAGCCGAGACGGCGGGCCGCGGGCTCGGCGAGCTCCGCCAGGCCGCGTAGCGCGTCCCGCGCGGGGCGCTGCTCGTCGCGTGCGAGGTCGACGAGCTCGGCATCCAGGCCGTAGCGGGCCGCCCGCCACTTGTTCTCCGCGATCAGCGTCACGGGCTGGATCGGAAGCGCCCCGTCACGCTCGTACCGCTCCGCCAGCGTCGCCACGAGCGACTGCGTCAGGGCGACGAGGGCGGCCACGCTCTCGAGGCGCGTCTGGACGTCGCAGATCCTCAGCTCGATCGTCCCCAGGCGCGGGTGCGGCCGCAGGTCCCACCAGATGTAGGTGTAGTCCTCGAACGAGCCTGTGCGAACCCCGCGCTCGACGAGCAGCTCGAACTCCTCGAACGACGCGAACGCCGGCGGCAGGCCGCTGCGCGGCATCGTGTCGAAGACCTTCGAGCGCGCCGAGGCGAGGCCGGTGTCGCGGCCGTGCCAGAAGGGCGAGTTCGCCGACACCGCCAGCAACTCCGGCAGCCACGTCCGGAGGGCGTTCGCGATCGCGACGGCCTGCTGCGCCGAGTCCAGCCCCACGTGCACGTGCAGGCCGAAGATGAGCTGCCGCTCGGCCGACCACTGGAGCGCCTCGACCAGCTCCTCGTAGCGCGGCCGCTCGGTGATCTCCTGGTGCTCCCAGCGCGAGAACGGGTGCGTTCCCGCAGCGGCCACGAGGTAGCCGCGAGCCTCGGCCTCGTCCCGGAGGCGGCGCCGCAGCTCCGCCGTCTCCGCCATCGCCTCCGCGACGGTGCGCGCGGGCTTCGTCGCGACCTCCACCGTCGACTGCATCAGCTCCGGCTTGATGCGCTCGTCCGCGGCTTCGGCCTGTCCGAACACCTCCTCGTAGCGCGAGGCGAGGTCGCAGCTCTCGGCGTTCAGGAGCTGAAGCTCCTCCTCCACGCCGAGCGTGAAGGGGGCGCGACCGCCGTAGTTGACATCCACGGGCTAGACGCCCACACCGGCGGCGTCGCGCGCGGGCTCGTAGCCGAGGTTCGGCCGCAGCCAGCGCTCCGCCTCTGCGAGCGGTACGCCCTTCCGGGCGGCGTAGTCCTCGACCTGGTCTCGGCCGAGGCGGCCGACGGAGAAGTAGCGCACCTCGGGGTGCGCGAGATACACGCCGCTGACGCTCGCGGCAGGCAGCATCGCGTACGACTCCGTCAGCGTGAGGCCGGCGGCTTCGGCGCCGAGCAGGTCGAAGAGCTTCGGCTTCTCGCTGTGGTCGGGGCAGGCGGGGTACCCGAACGCGGGGCGGATGCCGCGGTAGCGCTCCTTGATCAGTTGTTCGTGGGCGAGCTTCGGGCCGCTCTCGTACCACTGCCGACGCGCGACCTCGTGGAGGTACTCGGCAAAGGCCTCGGCGAGCCGGTCGGCGAGGGCCTTGACCATGATCGCGTGATAGTCGTCGTGCGCGGCCTCGTAGCGGGCGGCGAGCTCGTCGGCGCCGAGCCCGGCGGTGAGCGCGAACGCGCCGACGTGGTCGCCGCGCTCGGCGACGTAGTCGGCGAGGCTGCGGTTCGGCCGGGAGTCGCCGTACGCCGACTGCTGGCGGAGGAAGCAGAAGCGGGTCTCTCCGTTGTCACCTTCGACAACGATATCGTCGCCGTCGGATGACGCCGGCCAGAAGCCGTAGACGCCGCGCGCCGCGAGCAGCCCGTCGCCGACGATCCGGTCGAGCAGCTTCGACGCGTCGTCGTACAGCTCGCGCGCCGCCGGCTGCTCGAGGATCGCCGGGAAGCGCCCCTTCAGCTCCCAGGCGTGGAAGAAGAACTGCCAGTCGACGTACTCGCGCAGCGTCTCGAGCGGCGGCTCGACCAGGCGCACGCCGGCGAACTCCGGCACCGCCAGGTCGTCGAAGGAGACACGGTGGCGGTTCGCGCGCGCGGCCTCGATCGGGAGCAGCGGCTTGCGCTCCTTCTCGGCGTGCTGCTGCCGCAGCCGCTCCTGCAGCTCGCGGTTCTCGCGGTCGAGCCGCTCCCGCCGCACGGGGTCGAGCAGGTCGGAGAGAACCCCGCCCACGCGGGACGCGTCCAGCACGTGCACCACCGGCTGCTCGTACTCCGGCGCGATCTTCACGGCCGTGTGCTGGCGCGAGGTCGTCGCGCCGCCGATCAGGAGCGGCAGCGAGAGCTGCCGCCGCGCCATCTCGCGCGCGACGTCGACCATCTGGTCGAGCGACGGCGTGATCAGGCCCGAGAGGCCGACGACGTCGGCGCCGACCTCGAGCGCGGTGTCGAGGATCCGGTCGCCCGGCACCATCACGCCGAGGTCGAGGACGTCGTAGTTGTTGCACCCGAGCACGACACCGACGATGTTTTTGCCGATGTCGTGCACGTCGCCCTTGACCGTGGCGAGCACGACCTTGGCCTGTGCGCGGGCGGCGCCGCCCGCCGCCTTCTCCGCCTCCATGTACGGCTCGAGGTAGGCGACGGCACGCTTCATGACGCGGGCGCTCTTCACGACCTGCGGCAGGAACATCTTGCCCGCGCCGAAGAGGTCCCCCACCACCTGCATGCCGGTCATCAGCGGCCCCTCGATCACCTCGAGCGGCCGTGCGAACTGCGCGCGCGCCTCCTCGACGTCCTCCTCCACGAAGTCCACGATCCCGTGCACGAGCGCATGCTCGAGGCGCTTCGCCACCGGCGCCTCGCGCCAGGAGAGGTCGCGCTCGCGCCGCGTCGCCCCGCCGCGCACGTTCTCGGCGTACTCCACGAGCCGCTCCGTCGCATCCGCGCGGCGGTTGAAGATCACGTCCTCGACCCGCTCGAGCAGGTCGGGCTCGATGTCCTCGTAGACCACGAGCTGGCCCGCGTTGACGATCCCCATGTCGAGCCCCGCGCGGATCGCGTGGTAGAGGAACGAGGAGTGCATCGCCTCGCGGACGGCGTCGTTGCCGCGGAAGGAGAAGCTGAGGTTCGAGATGCCGCCGCTCGTCTTCGCCCCGGGGCAGCGCTCCTTGATCAGCGGCAGCGACTCGACGAAGGCCTTCGCGAACTCGTCGTGCTCGGGGATGCCCGTCGCGACGGCGAGGACGTTCGGATCGAAGACGACGTCCTCCGGCGCGAAGCCCACCTCGTCGACGAGCAGCCGGTATGCGCGCTCGCAGATGGCCACCTTCCGCTCCACCGTGCCGGCCTGGCCCTCCTCGTCGAACGCCATCACGACGACGCCCGCGCCGAAGCGGCGCACGACCCGTGCCTGCTCGAGGAACTGCCCTTCGCCCTCCTTGAGGCTCAGCGAGTTGACGAGCCCCTTCCCCTGCAGGCACTTCATCCCCGCCTCGAGCACCGACCAGCGCGAGCTGTCGACGACGATCGGCAGCCGCGCCACCTCGGGCTCGGTCGCGACGAGGTTCAGGAACGTCGTCATCGCCTGCTCGCCCTCGAGGAGGTCGGCGTCCATGTTCACGTCGAGCAGGTTCGCTCCGCCTCGTACCTGCTCGAGGGCGACCTCGAGCGCCTCCTGGAACTGCCCTGCCTCGACGAGGCGCCGGAAGCGCCTGGAGCCGGTGACGTTCGTCCGCTCGCCGATCAGGACGAAGTTCGTGTCGGGCGTCACCGCAAACGGCTCGAGGCCGCTGAAGCGCGTCTGCGGCCGGGGCTCGGGCAGCCGGCGCGGCGAGACCCCCTCCACGGCGGCGGCGATCGCGCGGACGTGCTCCGGCGTCGTCCCGCAGCAGCCGCCGACGACGTTCACGAGCCCGTCGCGCGCGAACTGGCCGAGGAACGAGCTGGTGTCAGGCGGCTGCTCGTCGTAGCCGCCGAGCTCGTTCGGCAGCCCCGCGTTCGGGTGGCAGGACACCCAGGTCGTGGCCGCGCGCGCGAGGTCCTCGACGAACGGCCGCATCTCGCGCGCGCCGAGGGCGCAGTTGACGCCGACGAGCAGCGGCCGGGCATGCTCGACGGAGAGCCAGAAGGCCTCGACGGTCTGGCCGGAGAGATTGCGCCCGCTCCGGTCGATGGCCGTGAAGCTGAGCCAGAGCGGCAGCTCCGGCGCCTCCTCGAGCGCGGCGACGATCGCCGCCTTCGCGTTGAGGGAGTCGAAGATCGTCTCGATCAGAAGCAGGTCGACGCCGCCCTCCCGCAGAGCGTGGATCTGTTGGGCGTAGGCGTCGCGCACCTGGTCGAAGGTGACGGTGCGGTAGGCGGGCTCGTCGACCCGCGGCGACAGGGACAGCGTCACGTTCAGCGGGCCGAGCGACCCGGCGACGAAGCGCGGACGATCCGGCGTGCGCCGGGTCCACTCGTCCGCGGCGCGGCGGGCGAGGCGGGCGCCGGCGACGCTCATCTCGTGGACGGCGTCCTGGAGGCCGTAGTCGGCCTGCCCGATCGTCGTCGCCGTGAAGGTATTGGTGGTCGCGATGTCGGCGCCGGCGGCGAAGTAGTCGTCGTGGATGCGCGCAACCACCTCCGGCCGCGTCAAGTTCAGGAGGTCCGGGTCCCCGGCCACGTCGTGCGGGTGGTCGCGGAAGCGCTCGCCGCGGTAGGCCTCCTCCCCGCGCACCTCGCGCTGGATCAGCACTCCCCAGGAGCCGTCGAGGACGGCGATGCGCTCGCGCAGGACGGCCTCGAGGCGCTCCCTGGTGGATGTTGGGTGTGTCTCGTGCATCCGTCTCGCTCCCGCCTACGGCGACCGGGAGCGCCGGGTGCGCCCTCGGCTCTTTAGGCGTTTTTTAGACCGGTCGCCAAGCTGCCTGTCAAAGCTCTCCGGGTTGGCGAAGGCTAGCAGCCGAGCCGTGCCGGCTTCCGTCCTGTGGGCTCCGGGCGAGTGGTTACGCTCCTCGTCGTGCTCGACGATCCCTCCACGTTGCGCGCCGCACTCGCTGCCGTCGCGGGCAACCTCTCGTTCACGTGGATCGCGGGCGCGCGCCAGCTGTTCGAGGAGCTGGATCCGGACCGCTTCGCGGCGCTCGACCGGAACCCGACGGCGCTGCTCGCAGACCTGTCCGACG